>JACCTJ010000329.1 GCA_013812485.1 Thermoleophilaceae bacterium | reverse complement strand
CCCCGTTCCAGCAGGACACGCTCGCGAACGGCTTCGCCGATCCACCCGCTGAGGTTGTCGTCCGCGTAGCGCCGCGCCTGCTCGAGAAGCTCGCGATCGAGCGAAATCGAAACTTTCTCCGTAGCCGCCATCTCGACCATCCTACCACGGTAGGATCGGCCTGTAAGCCGCGACCCGCGGTCGCTACTGCACCTCGCGCAGCAGCCCCGTCTCGACCTCGTAGACGAAGCCGCGCACCGCGTCCTTCTTCGGGATGAACGGATTCGTCTTGATGCGGGCGACCGACTGACGGACGTCCTCGTCGAGGTCGGCGAACGCCTCGACGGGCCACTGCGGCTTCATGCCGGTCTCCTCCTGGATCTCGCGCTTGAAGTCGTCGTCGCTGAAGGTGAGCATGCCGCAGTCGGTGTGGTGGATGACCATGATCTCCTCGGTCCCCAGCAGGCGCTGCGAGACGGCCAGCGAGCGGATCTCGTCGTCGGTGATCACCCCGCCGGCGTTGCGGATCACGTGGGCGTCGCCCTCCTTGAGCCCGAGCATGACGTAGGGGCTCAGGCGCGCGTCCATGCAGGTGACCACGGCGATCTTCTTCGCCGGCGGCATCGGCAGGCCGCCCTGGTCGAAGCTCTGCGCGTAGGCCTCGTTGTTCTTGAGCAGCTCGTCGGTCGTGCTCACTGGTTGCTCCTCGGCGTCGGGTCTCGACTAGTTATACATAAGGCCGGTCGGCTTTAAAGAGTTTCGCCTCCTGACCGGTACGGTAGGTCTGCCCGGTAGGAAACACGCCGTCTTCGAACAGGCCGGAAGGACAGCCATGAGCCACCACGAGCCCGCCCATCACGGACCCGGCTACGCCTCGCCCGCCGAGGCGCGCAGCCAGCCCCGCGAGCAGGTCGCCTACGTCGCCTGCCTATACGAGGGAACCGGCATCAACGAGCCCGACTTCCTGGCCGTGGTCGACACGGATCCCGAGTCCGACACCTACTCGGAGATCGTCCACCGCCTGGCGATGCCGAACGTCGGCGACGAGCTCCACCACTTCGGCTGGAACGCATGCTCGTCGGCGTGCCACTCCGGCCTGTCGCGCGACCGGCTGATCGTCCCGGGCTTCCGCTCCTCGCGGATCCACATCGTCGACGTCTCCGATCCGCGGCGCCCGGAGATCGACCGCGTGATCGAGCCTGAAGAGCTCACGGGCAAGACGGGCCTCACCGGTCCGCACACGATCCACTGCATGCCGGGCGACATCGTCACGGTCTCGATGCTCGGCGACTCCGAGGGCAACACGCCCGCCGGCTTCGCCGTGCTCGACGCCAAGGACTTCTCGGTCCTCGGGCGCTGGGAGAACGACGGCGACGGCGTGGAGCTCATGTACGACTTCTGGTACCAGCCGCGGGCCAACACGCTGGTCTCCTCGGAGTGGGCGGCGCCGAACACGTTCAAGGACGGCTTCGACCCGGCCGACGTGGCCGCCGGCAAGTACGGCCGGCGCCTGCACTTCTGGGACCTCGAGCGCAAGGCCAAGACCCAGACGGTCGACCTCGGCGACGACGGGCACATCCCGCTCGAGATCCGCTGGCAGCACGACCCGGACTCCGAGCAGGGTTTCGTGGGCGCGACTCTGTCGAGCAACATCATCCGCTTCTCCCGTCCGAACGGTCACTGGGAGACCGAGAAGGTCATCGACGTCGAGAACCAGGAGCTCGGGGGCTGGCCGCTCGAAGGGGGCGTGCCGGGCCTGATCACCGACCTCGTGCTGTCTATGGACGACCGCGACCTGTTCTTCTCGAACTGGCTCCACGGCGATCTGCGCCACTACGACGTCTCCGACCCGGAGCATCCGCAGCTGCGCTCCCAGACCTGGCTCGGCGGCCTGCTCGGCCGCGACGGCGGCCACCCCAAGGCCGAGGGACCACTCAACGGCGGTCCGCAGATGCTCCAGCTCTCCCTGGACGGGGAGCGCCTGTACGTCACCAACTCGCTCTATTCGAGCTGGGACAACCAGTTCTATCCCGGCCTGAACGGCTGGATGACCAAGCTCGACCGCCAAGCCGACGGCTCCTTTGCCGTCGACCCGAGCTTCTTCGTCGACTTCACGAAGCTCGACACGGGGCCGGCGCGCCCGCACGAGGTCCACCTGCCCGGGGGGGACTGCACGACCGAGATCTTCCCGTAGGGAGCGCGGAGCCGGCCGCGGCCCGCCAGTCCGTCAGTTCTGCGTCGGCCCCTCGGCGCGCAGGCGCTGGGCGATCTCCGAGGGGCGATCGGAGATGGCCGAGAAGCGCACCACAGTGACCTCGTCCTCGAGGGCGACCGGCCGCCCGTAGATCTGCTCCAGGAAGTGCTGGGTCTCCTCGACCCGGCGGAACTCCGGGTTGTCGTGCTCGATGTCGCGGGGCGAGAGCTCGCGGGCGCGCTTCACCTCGACGTCGTCGATGATCGCGCTGAAGATCTTCTCCTTGGGGCTGTGCTGCTGACCGACGGTGATCCAGACCAGCTGGCCGCGCTCGTACTTGCGCGCCTTGTCGCCGAGGCGGATCGTCGCGGTCTTCCGGCCGCGCTTGAGCTGGTCGATGAAGGCCGGCGAGAAGAAGTTGAGCGCGTAGAACCCTTGGGGCATGGGGCGTGAGCCTATCGCGCGGGCGCGAGCCCTACGTCGCGCTGAAGCCCTGCTCGCCGAGCAGTGGCACGAACCTGCACGGGGCGATCGCGGTGCGCTCGAGCCCGGCACCCGTCTGC
>JACCTJ010000278.1 GCA_013812485.1 Thermoleophilaceae bacterium | reverse complement strand
GCCCTTGGCCCCCGGGATCCCGTCGGAGGGGTCGCCGCGCAGCGCGATGAAGTCGGGCACGAGCGCCGGCGGCACGCCGTAGCGGCGCTCGACCTCGGTCGGGTCGACGACCTCGGCGCCCTCGCGGCCGGTGCGCACGTAGAGAACGCTCACGCGCTCGCCGGCGCACTGGTAGAGGTCGCGGTCGCCGGTCATGACGAGCGCGCGGCCGCCGGCGTCGGCCTCGCGCCGCGCGTAGGCGCCGAGCAGGTCGTCGGCCTCGAGGTTCTCGCTGGCGGTCACGGTCCAGCCAAAGGCGCGGAAGAAGCCCGGGGCGGCGGCGAACTGCTGTGAGAGCTTCTCCGGAACCTCGGGGCGGTCGGCGTGGTAGCCGGAGAAGAGCTCGACGCGGTAGTGGGCAGCCTCCTGGCCGAAGCAGATCACCGTGGCCCGCGGTGAGTGGGCCTCGCCCTCGCGGAGCACGAGGTTGGCCATCCCGAGCAGTGCGTTGACCGGGCGCCCGTCGGTGCCCTCGATCGAGTCGGGCAGGGCGAAGAAGGCCCGAAAGAGCATCGAGTCGCCGTCGACGAGGAGGAGGGGTGGGGGCATCGGGTCACCGTACCCGGACCGGGCGAGGCGGGTGCGGCGAGCGTCAGGTCAGGAGGCCAGGAGGGGAGCGCCCCACGCCGCGAGCGGCTCGCCGCCCGGTCCTCGGCGGGCACGGCCAGCCGGGTCGGCTGACCCCGCAGGGTGACCGAGTCGGCGAGTCGCCAGCGCGCGGCCTCGCTCTCGCCGGCTCGCTCGAGCACCGCCTCGGAGGCGAGCAGCCGCTCGTCGCGGCGCTTCGCCAGCTCACACAGGCGGGCGGCCTCGTTGACCGCGTCGCCGATGACCGTGTACTCGAAGCGGTGCTCTGCGCCGACGTTGCCGGCCACCACCGGCCCGGCGGAGACCGCGACGCCCGCGTCGGCCTCGGGCAGTTCCTCTCGCAGCCTTAAGCGCAGCGTACGCGCCGCGGCCAGCGCGCCCGAGGCGCAGCCGTCGTCGGGGAGAGGGGCGCCGAACACGCACAGCGCCGCGTCGCCCTCGAACTTGTTGACCCAGCCGCCGTCGGCGCCGACGGTACTTCGGCGCCGGGCGCTGGGACGGCGCGCCGATCGGCATCCCCGTCAACGTCGTCTCGGGAGCGCAGCGACGCGTCCCCGTCTCCTTCGACTACGCCGACGAGTCCGATCGCGGTCCTTATCCGGTGCCGGCCGGCGCTCGGATCGAGGGCGGGCCCCGCGCCGGCGGCGACCGCCACGTGCTCGTGGTCGACCGCGACCGCTGTCGACTGTGGGAGCTCTTCTCGGCCTATCCGCTCGACGGCGGCGCGCGCTGGCGAGCCGGATCCGGGGCGACCTGGAGCCTGCTCTCGAACCGGCTGCGCCCGTCCGGCTGGACCTCCGCCGACGCCGCGGGACTGCCGATCCTCCCCGGCCTCGCGCGTCACGAGGAGCTGCGACACGGCTCGATCAACCACGCGCTGCGGGTCACCGTTCCGCGCACCCGGCGATCTTTCGCCTACCCGGCGCGCCACTTCGCCTCCTCGCTCACCGACCGCGATCTGCCGCCGATGGGCCTCCACCTGCGCTTGCGGGCCAGCGTCAACGTCGGCTCCTTCCGGCCGCAGTCGCGAGCCGTCCTGACCGCCCTGCGCCGCTACGGGATGATCATCGCCGACAACGGCTCGCCCTGGTACGTCACCGGCGCCCCGTCGACGGGCTGGAACGACGACGACCTGCACGCGCTGCACGGGGTGCGGGGCCGCGACTTCGAGGTGGTCGACACGCGCTCGCTGCCACGGCCCGGGCTGTGAGGCCTCTACAATCGATGACCGCCGCGGGCGAGGTGTAATTGGTTGCACGTCAGCCTTCCAAGCTGAAGGCAGCGGGTTCGATCCCCGTCGCCCGCTTTACGTCTGCCCGTGACTGCTGAGTCATGAGGGCGCGCAGCGAGCCCCTGCGCCGAGCCGTACGCCGACGGTGGCAGTTTGCGCACACAACCTCGCACTTGGCGATTTCGTCGAGGATGCTGGCCCAGCTTCGCCCAGACAGCGAGGCGCCGATGTTGAACGCCTTGTCCTTGAGGTGGTCGAACTCGAGGACCACAGGATCTGCTTCGCCGCAGTCAGCGCACGGATGGTTGAGGAAGTAGGCGATGAGGTAGCGCGTCCGCTCGATGGCAAGCTTCCTGCTCCGTGCCTGCGCACGATCGATGTACCGCCGCTTGTTCTTCTCGTAGTGCCGCTTCTTGTATGCCGACCGACATGGCCGGCAGAAGCTGTCGCGCTGATCCCTAGCCTTGCGTCGCCAAGCGAAGTCCTCGGCCAGCTTGAGCTCGCTGCATCCGTAGCATTTCTGACGAGGCGAGCCGTCACGCATACGAACACATGTTCGCATGTCGGCCGGACGGGATCTTGCCTACACTGGCGGATACGGGGCGTGGCGCAGTCTGGTAGCGCACTCGGCTGGGGGCCGAGCGGTCGCTGGTTCAAATCCAGTCGCCCCGATTCAGCGAGAGTCTGCTCTTGGAGCGGGCTCTCGGCGTTTCGGAGCACCCAGGTCAGCGGCCTACCCGTCAGACCGAACCGATACGGTCGACCATCACCGCGCCCGTGTCAAAACTCGAGGATCTCCAGCCCGGCCTGCTTCTCACGGGCGTGATTCCGGGGCAGAGCGTCTCCGTCATCGCCGTACACCCGCACGGGCCAGATGCGATCGAGCTCACCTTCAAGTCCGCGGAGGGCAAGCTCGAACAGCGCGTCCTCGGCCGCGACGCCGAGGAGAAGCTCGCGGCCGCCCAGGTCGAGGCGCGCCCGTTCGACGCTCTCGCCGCCGACTTCAAGCTCGTCGCCGAGTGCCAGCGGATCAAGCTGGCCGGCCTGTCCGACCCGATGCTCGCGGTCACGACCTCGGACATCCAGCCACTGCCCCACCAGCTGCGCGCGGTGTACGGCGAGCTCTTGCCGCGCACCCCGCTGCGCTTCCTGCTCGCCGACGATCCCGGCGCCGGCAAGACGATCATGGCCGGGCTCTACGTCAAGGAGCTGATCCTGCGCGAGGACGTCAAGCGGTGCCTGATCGTCGC
>JACCTJ010000274.1 GCA_013812485.1 Thermoleophilaceae bacterium | reverse complement strand
CGTGAGCTCCCCACCGGCCGGCGGATCGCGCCGTCGATCCTCGCCGCCGACTACGCGCGGCTCGGCGACGCCCTCGGCGAGATCCTCGACGCGGGCGCGCGGGTCGTCCACGTCGACGTCATGGACGGTCACTTCGTCCCCCCGATCACCGTCGGGCCGCTGATCGTCGATGCCATCCGCGAGCTCGCCGACTCGGCTGGCGCCGTGCTCGACGTCCACCTGATGATTGAGCGCCCGGAGCTCCAGATCGCTGACTTCGCCGAGGCCGGAGCCGACGTGATCACCGTCCATTCCGAGGTCACTCCTCACCTTCACCGCACGCTCGAGTCGATCCACGAGGCCGGCGCCCTCGCCGGCGTGGCGCTCAACCCGGGGACACCGGTCGAGGCGCTCGCCGAGGTCGTGGAGCACCTCGACCTGGCGCTGTGCATGAGCGTGAACCCGGGCTGGGGCGGCCAGACCTTCATCCCCTCCTCACCGGAGAAGATCGCCCGGCTGCGCGCGCTGCTTGGAGCCGAGACGCCGCTCGAGGTCGACGGCAGCATCGACCCGAGTACGGCGGGAGCCTGCGCCGAGGCCGGCGCCACGCTCTTCGTGGCCGGCTCGGCGGTGTTCAAAGCGACGGACCCGGCCGCGGCCTACCGGGAGCTCGTCGAGCTGACAGGGGCGCAGTGAGCACCTGCCCGGTCTGCGTGCGGGTCTTCGTCTGAGGATTCTGGCGGCCGCGGCTCGCCGCGCGCCGGCCCTCAGCGCCGCCGGCCGCGCTTGCGCTTGGCGCGTGTGCCCGCCGGAGGCCCGCCATTGCCCGCACCGGTGGCGTGAGCGCCCCCGGCTGGGTCGCGCTCACCCTGAGGCTCGATCGGGCCGGCCGTCCCCGCGCCGTCCTCGTCCTCACCCACGTCAGCCGCCGCGTGTCGGCGATCGAGCTCAGCGTTGCGCTCGGCCATGCCCGGCCACGGGATCGCCCGGCCCGTCGCCCAGGCCGGTCCCCGACCTCCGGGCCAGCGATCGACGAAAAGGGCGGCAAGAGCGCAGAGCCAGAAGAAGAGCAGCACGGGCATCGCTCCGAGGAAGGGGAGGAGGACCCCGATCACGATCCCGAGCACCCCGAGAAAGCGACTGAGCAGACCGGCGCGCATCGAGTTGAGAGAGATCAGGATGAGCGCAAAGGCCAGTGCCAGGTTGCTGGCGAGGCCGAGAATGCCGATGATCTGGAGGCTCGTGCGCTCCCGCAGCGCGGCGTCGGTGCTCTCTCCACTGCGAAGGGCTCCGCTGGGAAGATCACCGGCCGCCGCGGCGAGATCGATCGGTCGGCCTAGCGCCACGGCAGCTGCTCCCAGCGCACCGAAGACGGTCAGCACGATGGCTGCTGTCGGGAGGTTCTCCCGGCGAAAGCGCGCGGTCCGGTAGAGATACGCGAGCATCATGCCGAGCAGCAGGAAGGCCAGCGCTGATACGACGCCCGCGATCAGGTAGTCGGCCGGCTGGCGGCCGATCGCGGCGAGCAGCTCGTTGGAGCTGGCGGACCGCCGTTGGGTGGCGATCTGCAGGTAGGCGCCGCCGGCGACGAAGCAGACGGCCGACAGCGCCGCGGCCGCGGCCGCCACGCGGCCGGCCTTCGACTCCCACGCGAGCTGGTCGGAGACGCCCGCGGCCATGTCAGCCGCGGTCGGGGCCGCCGCCCCGGGCCGGAGGCTCGAGCCGGGTCTCGCGGGGCGGGTAGTACTCGTGATCCTCGGGCTCGATCAGCCGCGACAGGCGGTCCCCCACCGCGAGCAGGAGGTTGAGGCCGGGGGCGGCGAGCCGGATGCCGGTCTCGATGCGGGCGCGGGTGCGCCGCTGAGCAGGCGTGAGCGGCGCCACCTCAGCGGTCCCGCTCGAGGAGCCGAACGCGAGCGTCATGGCCTCGCCGGGTGTCCATGGGCGGCGACTATAGGGATCGGGCGCCGGGCGCCAACGTGAGCAGGCCCGCGGCGCTCCTCAGCTCGCCGGCGGGACGATGCGCAGGATGCGATCGTCCTCGGAGGTCGGCTCGCCGCGCCCGTCCTGGTTGCTCGTGAGCACGTACAGCGCCCCGTCGGGCCCCTCGGTGACAGTCCGCAGCCGGCCGAAGCGTTCGAGGAAGAGCGGCTCGTCGCGCACGACGCGCCCGTCCTCGAAGTCGATCCGGCGCAGCTGCTCGCCG
>JACCTJ010000230.1 GCA_013812485.1 Thermoleophilaceae bacterium | reverse complement strand
GGCACTCGCGGTAGGTCTCGAGGATGATCGGGAACTGGCCGTAGCCCTTGGCCACCTCGAGCAGCGACTGCGCCTTCAACCGCTGCTGCCACAGCGGCGTGCGCTTGCCCGGGTAGGCCCGCGGGAGCAGCAGCGCGCGGGCCGCGTTCTCGCGGAAGCGCGCTCCGAACAGGGCCGAGCTCGAGAGCTCGCGCACCACGAGGTCCTCGAGCTCGTCGGGGTCGATCAGGGCGACGTCGGCGCCCGGCGGCTCGTCGGCGTCGGGGAGGTGGACAATGATCCCGTCGTCCGAGTAGATCGCGTCGGCCTCGAGGCCCTTCTCGTCGCGGATGCGCGCGCTCAGCGCCAGCGCCCACGCGGCGTGCACGCGCCCGCCGAAGGGTGAGAGCACGCATAGCCGCCAGTCACCGATCTCGTCGCGGAAGCGCTCGATCACGATGGTCTGGTCGCTGGGGATTACCCGCGTGGCGTTGCGCTGCTCGCGCAGGTAGGTGACAAGGTTGCGCGCCGCGCGCTCGTCGAGGTCGTACTCCTCAACTAGCTCGCTCGGCTCCCGGTCGACCGCCTCGCGGGCGAAGGCGCCGATCGCACGCCCGAGTTCGACCGGCCGCCCGACCGAGTCGCCGCGCCAGAACGGCACGGCGCCGGGCGCGCCGGGCGCCGGAGTCACGACCACGCGGTCGCGCGTGATGTCCTCGATCCGCCACGTCGAGGCGCCGAGCACGAAGGTCTGCCCGGGGCGCGCCTCGTAGACCATCTCCTCGTCGAGCTCGCCGACCCGGCGCCCGTCGGGCAGATGCACGCCGAACAGGCCGCGGTCGGGGATCGTCCCGGCGTTGGTCACCGCGAGCTGGAGGGCGCCGCGGCGGGCGCGGATGGTGTCGGCCACGCGGTCCCAGACGATCCGCGGGCGCAGCTCGGCGAACTGCTCCGACGGATAGCGCCCGTCGAGCATGTCGAGCACGGAGTCGAGCAGCTCGCGGCTCAGCTCGCCGAACGGGTAAGCGCGGCGGATGAGGTCGAAGACCGCCGGCACGGCCAGCTCCTCCTCGGCCGCGGTCATGGCCACGATCTGCTGAGCGAGCACGTCGAGAGGGTTGCGCGCGACGACGGTCTCCTCGATCAGCCCCTCGCGCATGCGCCGGGTGACCACCGCGCACTCGAGCAGGTCGGCGCGGAACTTGGGGAAGATCCGCCCCTTCGAGGTCTCGCCCACGTTGTGACCGGCGCGGCCGATGCGCTGGAGGCCGCGGGTCACCGACTTCGGCGACTCGACCTGGATGACGAGGTCGACCGCGCCCATGTCGATCCCGAGCTCGAGTGACGATGTGGCGACGAGGCACGGCAGGCGCCCGGACTTCAGCTCCTCCTCGACGATCAGCCGCTCCTCGCGGGCCAGCGAGCCGTGGTGAGCACGGGCTATCTCCGCGGGAGCGATCTGGTCGGGCGGCGGGCCGGGGCCCTCGCCGTTCGCCTCGGCGTCCTGCTGCGCGGCGAGCTCGTTCAGCCGCACCGCCAGGCGCTCCGCGCCCCGGCGATTGTTGACGAAGATGATCGTTGAGCGGTGCGTGCGCACGAGCTCGAGCAGCTCGGGGTAGATCGCGGGCCAGATCGAGCGTCGCGTGGCGCCGGGATCGCCACCGTCTCCGTTCGCCGGCGCGCCGAGGCTCGACAGCGTGTCCACGCCGGTGCCCACGAGGTCGCCGCCGCCGGCCGCGGTACCCATGCCCCCGAGCGCCGGATCGACCACGTCGTGCCCGCCCGGCTCGCGCATGTCCTCCACCGGCACGCGGATCTCGAGGTCGAGCGGCTTGCGCAGCCCGGTATCGACGATCGTGCACTCGCGCGACGGCCCGACGAGGAAGCGCCCGACCTCCTCGAGCGGGCGCTGCGTCGCCGACAGCCCAATGCGCTGAACCGGCCGCGCCGCCCCTTCCGCGGCGACGAGCGCTTCGAGGCGCTCGAGGGTCAGCGCCAGGTGCGCTCCGCGCTTGGTCTGCGCGACGGCGTGGACCTCGTCGATGATCGCCCACTCGACGCCGACCAGCATCTCGCGCGCGCGTGAGGTGAGCATCAAGTAGAGCGACTCCGGCGTCGTGATGAGCACCTCGGGCGGCGTGCGCAGCATCTGCTGGCGCTCGCGCTGCGGCGTGTCGCCGGTGCGGATGGCCACGGAGACCTC
>JACCTJ010000222.1 GCA_013812485.1 Thermoleophilaceae bacterium | reverse complement strand
TCCATGCTCGACCTCGTGCTCGAGCGCCGAAAGGGGCTGCCAATCCTGCTCTCGACCGTCTACGTCGAGGTGGCGCGCCGTGCCGGTATCGCGGTCGCGGGCGTCGGGCTGCCGGGCCACTTCGTCGTGGCCCACTTCGGGCAGACTCCTCCCCTGCTGTTCGATCCCTTCGGCGGCGGCATCCTCCTGGAGCCGAGCGATCCGCTCCCGCTGCGCCCATCGGGCCCACACGAGACGGTGTTGCGGATGCTCAACAACCTGGTCGGCTCCTATCGCCGCCGCGCCGACCTGACCCGAGCGATCCGCGCCGCCGAGCTGCGCCTCGAGCTGCCGGTGGGTGAGGATGCTGCTCGAACGACGTTCGAGGCTGAGTTGCGGTCACTGCGGGCTCGCCTCAACTGAGGGGACGATGCCAAGGCGCGTGGCTCACGTCAGGGCCGGGGCCAGCTCGTCTGCGGACACCTCGCTGGATACCGGAAGTGTCACGCGCAGCTCGCCGGCGCGCTCCAGAAGCCGCTTCGGTCGGACAAGGGTGAGGCCGACGATGTTGCCCTCGTGGTCGAAGCGCACCGCATGTCCTTCAGGCGTCTCATCGAAGTCGACCGCGCGGGAGGGGTCGCCGACGTGGAGGTAGAGCACGTCTCCATCGGCGTCGTACTCGACGCGGTCGAAGGTGATGTCGCCGATCGTCACGCTCATGGCTTCCTTCGCCGGGGGAACGCTGTGATGATACGTCCGCGTGCCGGGCTGTAGTAAACGACGACGACTTTGAGCCATCGACTGGGGCCGGCATTGGACAGGTAGAACCACTCCTCGCCGGGTTCCCGGCCGGGAACGGTTTCGGTTGGCATCTCCACGGCCTGCAGAACGCCCGCTGGTGGGGCTCGAGCTCAGGATGACCGTCGATGACGTGCTCCCATCGGCCGGCCGTGAGGAAGACTTCCCGCCCGTGCGTGTCTCAAATGCTGCGTGGCAGCGCCACCGTGAGGGAGGGTAAGCCCGCAGACGGCTGGAGTGGCCCCGGGGAACGGGGACGAAGACAACCGCCGCGAGTGATCCTCAGACGGGTGGCCCCGGCCCTACACACGATTCTGGTGCGGGTGTCGCGGCCTGCATACGAGACAGACCTCAGGGCCGCTCGGGGCTCTCCTCGTCGGACGGCTCGCCGAACTCCGGCGGCGGCGCCGACCGCGAGCCGGACTCCGGGGCACGGGGCCCTTCACCGTCCTCGGGCGCGCGGCGCCTGTCGCCGATCTCGGAGGCCGCCTCCTGGTCTTCTGGGACGGAGGGGCCGCTTTCCTCGTCGTGGGAGGCGATCGCCGCATCCGATTGCTCCTCGCCGCCCAAGCTCCCCGCCCGTTCGGGCCCCCCATTGCCACCGGAGCCCCACACCGCGTCCGCCTCGCCGTCACTGCCGGAGGCGCTCGCGCCTTCGGGCTCCAGTCCGCCGTAGGGGCCGCCGACACTGCTCCACCGCCGCTCACGGGCGCCACGAGCGAGGCGGTCGGCCTCGCGCCGACGGCGATCAAGGTAGGCGGCCGCCTCCGCCTCAGCCGCCGCGCGGATCCGATCGGCCTCCCGCTCTCCCTCCGCTTCGGCCCCAGCGAGGATCCGCTGCGCCTCCGCGCTCGCCTCGGCCGCCGTCTCCGCGGCACGGGCCTTGGCGTTCGTCACGCTCTCGTCGCTCTCGCGACGGGCAGCATCGAGGAGCCCGGCGGCCTCGGATCGTGCCGCCGCGAGGACCTCGTGAGCCTCCCTACGCGCGGTCTCGAGGACCTCGTAGGCCTCCCTGCGGGCCCCCTCGAGAAGGGAGTCGGCCCCCGAGTGCGCCTCCTGGGCCGTAGTCTCGGCCTCGGCGCGCGCCTGCTCGAGCGTGCGCTCGGCCTCCAAGCGGCTGCGGTCGAGGACGCCCTTGGCCTCGCCTTCGGCCGACGTCTTGACGGCGCCCGCCCGGACCGCTTCAGACTCGGCCGTGGCGTTGGCCTGGGCCGCCTGAGCCTCGCTCTCCGCGGCTCTCTTCTCCGCCTCCGCGGCCCTCGCCTCGGCCTGGGCCGCCCTCGCCTCCGCTTCCTCGCAGGCGCGCGTCGCAGCGACGGTCTTCGCCTCGGCGTCGGTGCGAGCCGACTCGATCTGCGCACTCGCCTCGACGCCGGCGACGCGGCGCGTCTCCTCGGCCTCGGCGCGAGCAGCGGAGAGGACCTCCTCGGCCTTCGCCGCCGCTGCACTGCAGGTCTCCTCGGCCTCGGCGGAGGCGGCCTGCGTAACAACCTCGGCCTCGCGATGAGCATCCGTGCGCAGCCCCTCGAGTCGCGCCTCCGAGCGCTTCAGATGCTCCTCGGCTACCCGCTCGAGTCCGCCCGTAGCGAACCACCCGGAGACCTTCTCGAGGTGCTCGTGGACCTCGCCGGGCTCGTAGCCACGCAGCACCCGCCGGAAGTCGCGCCGGACCACGTACAGGGAGAAGTAAGCCTGCGCACGCGAGGGCCCAACAGGGCTCGACGGGGACCCGGGCTGGCCCCGGGCCTCCCGCTCGTCTTCAGGCGGTTGGGTCGTCATAAGAAGCGGCTGGCACCAGGGCCTCGGTCGTTTCCGTTACTTCGCGGCGTAGCGTCGGGCCCCTTCCTCCCCCGAGAGGTTCGGTCGTCGCTTTGAATCCCCCGGCGAGATGGAAGTAGCGTGCCGCTGTCTGACCGCTCTGCGCGACGCGCCGGGCTCGGCTCCCGTCGAGCTCTCCTCCCGGGACGAGCGCAGCTCCGCCCGGAGGTACGCAATCGCGTACACTCCCATTGAATGGCGAAGACGGTCCCCGTACGCGAGCTCCGGGCCAACCTCAGCCGGCTGCTCAGCGATGTCGTCGATCGCCGCGATCACGTCCTTGTGACCCGCAACGGGCGCCCGGCCGCCGCGCTCGTGCCGGTCGACGAGTACGAGGCCCTTGAAGAGAGCGCCGAGATTCTCTCCGACCCCGACGCCCTCGCGGCGCTCGAGGCCGGGCTCGCGGAACTCTCACGGGACGAAACCGTGACTCTCGAGGATCTTCGCCGTGAGCTCGCCGAGCGCCGCGCCACCCGCTGATCCTTGGCCCGCGTCGTCTTGGCGCGGCGCGCGCGGGTTGAACTGCTCGGCTTCGACTGGCCTCTGATCGATGCCGTCGAAGACGCGCTCGGCCTGCTCGAGCGCGACCCCGGTGTCGGGCACGTCCTACGCGGCCGCCTCCGAGGATTGCGCTCGCTGCGCGTCGGGTCCTACCGAGTCCTCTACGAGTTGACCGACCGCGAGCACACCGTTCGCGTCGCCGCCATCCGTCACCGCGCAACGGCCTACCGAATCGATCCGCGCTGACGGCCGCGCGAGGGGCTCGGCCACGACGATCATGCTCCACGTGGGTAGCGCTCGAGCCCGGATCTCGACAGCTTCGCCGCTCGGGCTCGCCCACGGGCATCCTCGCCGGCTTGGCCCCCAGCCAGCCGAAGCGGCGCCCCGTACGGCACCAACCGCGCAAGCGCATGCGGCAGATCGGACCGGCCCTGCCCGTACGAGCAGACAGAACACGCGGGTGGCCGCCCAGGCCAGGCGCTTGTTGCCGTCGTCGAGCGGGTGGTTGCGCGCGAGCGAGTGCATCAGGGCTGCGGCCTTCTCGGCGAAACTCGGATACGCGTCCTCGCCGAACACCGTCGTCTGTGGGCGTGCGGCCGCCGAGGCCAGCAAGCCCCCGTCGCGCAGGGCGACCTCGTCGAGCACCCCGGCAGCGATCTCCAGCAGGTCGTCGACGGTCAGGTGGTCGGGCGCGGAATCCGGCCCGCTCACCGGCCGAGGCGGTCGAGCAGCTCTGCGTCCTCGGTCTTCACCCGGTCGATCGCGGAAAAGGTCATTTCGACCAGGGACGCCGCCGTACGCAAGCGCTTCTACCGTCGCACGCGGCCTGATGGCACGCCGATAGACGATGTCGAGCACTCGCTCGGACTGATCGAGGATCGAGCAGCCCCCATCCTCAGGGAGATCGAACAGCGTTGGCCTCTGAGCTTCGAGGACAAGCACATCCTTGGCGAGTTCTTCGCCCTGCAGGTCCTCAGGAGCCCCCGCTCGCGCCAGACATACGAGATGAGAACAGACCG
>JACCTJ010000042.1 GCA_013812485.1 Thermoleophilaceae bacterium | reverse complement strand
CGAGCTCGATGCGCCGTGCCTCGGCCAGCAGCCGCACCCGCTCCCCCGAGGCCACGATCTGGTCGGTGAGCCGCTTCGCCGCGGGCAGCTCACGCGCCTCCACCTCGAACGCGAGCGGTACCGACCGGACGAGCAGCGACGCCGCCCGACCCTTGGGGTGGCGGCGAGGCCGGCCGTGGCAGGCCGGCACCGACGCGCTCTCCCGCGCCGCCTCCGATGGTCACGCCGATGCCCACGGCGGCCGCCGCGGCCACCAGGGCGGCGGGGATGAGCCAGCGGCGGGTGAGGAACCGGCGGCCGCGGGGCGTCATCGGAGTGCTCCGAGCCGCCGAATCAGGCCTCTCGTGGCACGCGCCGTCGCCCCCGGAGGGCTGCATGTCCTCGAGGACGGTGAACCGCCGGAGTGCCCCGCGCAGCCGCCCGAGCGCGACCTGGATCGCCTCGGCGGTGGGGCCGAGCGGCTCCGTGGCGCCGCCACCTTCTCGAGCGTGGCGGTCAGGCCCGAGGCCTCGCGTTTGGCGCGGCGCAGGATCACCGCCGCGAGCTCGGCGGGTGCCCCACCCGCCCGCCAGACATGGACGCGGGCGCCGGCTTGGCGATGAGCGCGGTGCCCGAGCGCGAGACGAAACCGTTCGCCGACCGCCGCAAGTTCCACCTTTCCGGCATGGCCGTAGTCAATCACCTTAAGGAGATCCTCCTGAGCTGTGATCCCCTCCCCGACCTAGCCGTCCTCTTGCTTGTGGAGCCGGGTCGCCGCTTCCTATCCGTCGAGCCGGCCGGAGCGGCCGACTCGCTCAGACGCCTTCCGCCCCTGGGCGCACCGGCACGTCGGGCCCTCTCGCGTCGCTCCCGCTCGCGTCGGGCCCTCTCGCGGGACCGCCGCCATGCGATGGGGCCTCCTTGCCGACGGCCTGCTCGAGCGCGCCCGCGGCCTGCTCGAGCGCCTGGTTGATGTCGTGCAGGCGCGGGCCGATGGGCTCGGTCTGCTTGTCGATTGCCCGCACGCCGAAGGTCACGAGACCGAGTGTCTTCGAGACGTCGCGAAGGGTCGCGGCGATGACTATGAGGTACCCGGCCAGCACCAAGACGAGGAGGAGAACCTCGACGAGGGTCAGAATGATGAGCACGGTATTCACGGCTGGTGGCTCCTTTCGTCCGCCGAACGGTTATGTCGTGCGAGCTCCACGTTCAGATCGTGTCCACGCGCCTTGGTCGTTTCCAGCACGTACGTCGTCGACGTGTTCTGCGCCACGCGCGTGCCCATCGTCCACAGGACGGCCACCGCCTCATTGACCTGCACCACGGTCCGTCGCAGCGCCTCGAGCAGCCCGGCGACCACCAAGGCCACGACGAGCCCGACGGCGAGGGTGATCCACCAGAGCGTCTGGTCGGTCGTTATGGCGAGCAGGTCGGTCATGCGGAGCCGCGTCCGAGGCGCTCGCCGTAGGCGGCGCCGAGTTGGGGGACCTTGGCGCTGAGCTCCCGCGTTCGCTCGAGCTCGTCGACCCCATCGACATTGCGGGCGATGGCCAGTCCGGCGGTGAGAATATCCTTCGCATAGCGCCGGATCTCGAGCGCCGGGCCGACGACACGGTTGAAGAGGAGCACGACGAGAACGAGGACGACGACTCCGAGGGCGAGTCCGATAAAGGAGAGGATCGCGGGACCCGTCGGGATCGCCAGCACCGTGGTCATCGGCGCTCCTCCCGGGCGCGCACCAGGCCGCGGACCGTGCGATCGATGGCCAGGTTCGTCTTCGACAGGTCGAACATCGGCGTCGTGTTCTTGCGCGTGCCGTCGAGGGCCCCGGTTATGTCCTGAGCTTGGCGGACGATGCGCCGCCCGAGGCCGATGATGGCCAGCAGCAGCAGGACCGCGATCACGATCACCACGAGGCCGACGGTCCAGCCGACCCACCACCCGATCTTGATCGCCAGCACCGCGAGCACGTTCAGCCCCATGCTCCCGTTGGCGCGTCTGGTCGCGGCTGCGAGTCGTCTGTGATCGCGCGCCGCGCGTAGCTCTCGAGAGTCTTTGCCTGAGAGAGGTCGACTCCGTGCTTCTGGAGAGCGTGGGCGACGGCCTTGGCGACAACCTCGTCCTCGCCTTGGCCGGTGGCCTTGAAGCCGCACGGAAGTCCAGCGTCCTGGCACCTGAAGGTCTTTGCCACTGCTCCTCCTCTGCTCATCGGGCTAAATGTACCGCCTCTATGTGTATCATGCATCGAGCTGGCCCGAGTCGAGGAGCAGCTGAGCCCGACGAAAAGGCAACCGGAGGAGCGAGATGGCGAACAACGGGGACAGGAGCCGCAACGGGGCTCGGGGGAAGACTCCGGCCCAGCAACTGCTGGACAGGCTAGGGCCGGTCAATCGCTGGCACGACCCGGAGCACATCGGCGACTTCGGCCTGCCCGCGCGCGTCGACATGGAGACACTGCTCGAGCCCCACGCGAAGGCCGGGCCGGCATCCCGGATCGGGCCGATCGAGAAGGTGCACGCGTTCTGGTTCGCCGGCATGAGCTGCGACGGCTGCACCGTGTCGGTGACCGGCGCCGGGAAGCCCTCTATCGAGTCCTTGCTGCTTGGCGCTCATCCGGGCCTGCCTCGGGTCATCCTCCACCACCCGGTGGTCAACCTCGAGGCCGGGCCGAACTTCCTCAAGGCGCACGAGAGAGCGCTCAAGGGGGAGCTCGACTCCCCCTACGTGATCATCCTCGAAGGGTCCATGACCGACGAGCTCAAGGCGATGGAGACAGGCGGCTGGTGGGCGGGCCAGGGGGAGGAGCCCTGGGGCAAGGACGGCGCGGAGCGCGCGGTCACGGCCAACGAGTGGATGGCGCGCCTCGCTCCCAACGCGGCCGCGTCGCTGGCGATCGGGACCTGCGCGAGCTGGGGCGGCATCCCCTCCGCCGAGGGCAACCCGACCGGCGCCATGAGCCTCATGGACTTCCTCGGCGCGGAGTACCGCAGCGCGTTCGGTGTGCCCGTCGTCAACATCCCGGGCTGTGCGCCGATCGGCGACAACTTCACCGAGACCGTCGCCGCGATCCTCTACTTCCTCCAGGGCTTCGGACCGCTACCCGAGTTCGACGAGCTCGGCCGCCCGGGCTGGCTGTTCGGCGATACCGTGCATCGTCACTGCGTGCGTGGCGCCTACTACGAGGAAGGCGACTATGCCGAGGAGTTCGGGGACAAGGAGTGCCTGGTCGAGGTCGGGTGCTGGGGCCCGGTGGTCAAGTGCAACATCGCCTCTCGTGGGGCCATCAACCACGTCGGGGGCTGCATGAACGTGGGCGGCGTCTGCATCGGCTGCACGATGCCGGGGTTCCCCGACAAGTTCACGCCCTTCTACAAGTCTCCGCCGGGGTCGAAGGTATCGACCATCGCATCCCGGATGCTCGGCAGCCTCATCCAGCCGCTGCGCGTGTACTCAAGCGAGCATCTGGACCGCGAGGTGAGGTGGGACATTCACAACGACGTCCCGAGCGGATGGTCGTCCCAGAAGGCCGAACCCGGGCCGCTGCGTGACATCGGACATAGGTTCTACGACATGATCCGGCGCTCCTCGGACACCTCCAAGCACGGTGGGGAGGCTTGGGGCAAGCGCACCGAGTGGACGGAGGCCAAGAACCCCGCCCTGGACACGCACACCACGGGCAACGGCGCGCTGTCCGACGAACGCGAAGTCAGCAGGCAGGGGTAATCATGTGCTTCAAGACACTTCCCCTCGAGTTCGACGCCGCTGGGAACGCGCAGCTGCGCGGAGGCATCCCCGACCCATACTCGGTCTCGACCGCCCGACCCGAGGTCCACATGACGGAGGCCCAGCGCACGGCCCAGATCGAGAAGCTGGTCGAGCGCAACGGCCACATCAAGGATCTGAACATGGACCCGGTCACGCGGATCGCCGGGGCCATGGCCATGCACATGACAGCCGACCTGCAGGAGGGAAAGTACATCCAGGCGCACTCACAGGCGCCGCTCTTCCGCGGCTACGAGGTGATCCTGATGGGTCGCGACCCGCGCGACGCCACCTACATCGCCTCCCGAGCCTGCGGGGTGTGCGGTGGCGTCCACGCGCACGCTGCCGCCTACGCGGTGGAGATGGCGCTCGATATACCGCCCCCGCCGATGGGCACGGTCGTGCGCAATCTGGGCGAGACCGCGGAGATGGGCTACGACAACCCCCTCCACCTGTACCTGCTCGCCGGGCCGGACTACTCCGAGCCCGTGATCAAGGCGACGAACCCCGAGCTGTGGCCCAAGGCCGAGCAGTGGAGGTGCCCCGGGGAGAAGCACCACGGCTTCAGGACGATGGCCGAGATAATGACGGCGTTGACGCCGCTCACCGGCGAGCTCTATCGCGAGGGGATTCAGTTCACCCGGCTGTCGCGGGAGATGTTCGTGCTCTTCCACGGCAAGTACCCGCACCCGCAGACGATCATCCCGGGCGGCGTCACCTCGACGGTGACGCTCCAGGTGCTCAACGAGTACCACGCCCGGCTCGGAGAGATCTTCGACTACGCCCAGCGGATGATGGCCATCTGGAATGACATTCCCGAGTTTTTCTACGAGGCCGATGAGCGCTACAAGGAGGTCGGCGCCCTTCCCATGAACTTTGTGGACACCGGGTTCTGGGACCACCAGGATGCCTACGACGCTTCGTACGCGAACTGCAACGAGTGGGGTGAGCGGCGCTGGTCAACGCCCGGCGCGATCATCAACGGCGAGCTCGTCACGACGCGGCTGACCGACCTCAACATCGGGTGGGAGGAGTTCGTCGAGCACTCGTACTACGAGGAGTGGACCGACGGGAACGGGACCGGGATGCGCTACCCGACCGACCCGCTCGGCAACCCGCTGAGTCCATATCACCCCTGGAACAAGAACACCATCGCGAAGCCGCAGGAGAAGAGCTGGAAGGACAAGTACAGCTACTCGACCTCACCGCGGTGGGACCGCGAG
>JACCTJ010000219.1 GCA_013812485.1 Thermoleophilaceae bacterium | reverse complement strand
CCGCGAGCTCGACTTCTCGCGCCCGGCCACGAACTCGGTCGATGCGGTCTCGAACCGCGACTTCGCGCTCGACTACCTCTCCGCCGCCGCCACCTGCGCGACCCACCTCTCGCAGCTCGGCGCCGAGCTCGTGCTGTGGTCGAGCGAGGAGTTCGGCTTCTGCGAGGTCGCCGACGCCTTCGCCTCGGGCTCGAGCATCATGCCGCAGAAGAAGAATCCCGACGCCGCCGAGCTCCTGCGGGCCAAGGCGCCGCGCGTCGCCGGGCACCTGCTCGCCCTCCACGGTGTCCTGCACGGGCTGCCGCTGACCTACAACAAGGACCTCCAGGAGGACAAGGAGCACCTCTTCGACGCCGCCGACACGCTCGAGCTCTGCCTCCGGGCCGCCGACGGGATGTTGAGCGGTGCCCGCTTCGACCGCGAGCGGATGGCCGCCGCCGCCGCTGACGAGCTGCTGGCCGCAACCGACGTGGCCGATCTCCTCGTCCGCCGCGGCGTGCCCTTCCGCGAGTCCCACGGAGTGGTCGCCGGACTGGTCCGAGGGGCGCTCGAGCGCGGCGTCACGCCTTCGGAGCTGAGCGAGGACGATCTCCGCGCCCTCGCCCCGGCGCTCGCGCCCGGGGACCTCGCCGCGGTCCTCCGCGAAGGAGCGACGCTCGAAGCGAAGATCTCCCAGGGCGGCACGGCGCTGGCCCGGGTGCGCGAGCAGCTCGCACAGGCCCGCGCGGAGCTCGTGGGCCGGCCGGGGTGAGCGGGCGGCCCCCGCGCGATCCGCGCACGACGGCCTTCTACGACCGCTCGGTCCAGGACGTCGCCCGCGACCTCCTGGGTTGCGTCGTCCGCCACGGCGTCACCGCCGGGCGCATCGTCGAGACCGAGAGCTACCACGAGACCGAGGCCGCCTGCCACGCCCACGTCGGGCTGACCGAGCGCACGCGGCCCCTGCTCGGGCCCCCCGGCATCGCCTACGTCTACCGCTCCTACGGCATCCACGCGCTCCTCAACGCCGTGGTCGAGCCCGACGGCGTCGGCGCGGCGGTCCTCATCCGAGCGCTCGAGCCGTTCGAGGGCCTGGCCGAGATGCGCGCCCGCCGTGGCCTCCACCGCCTCGAGGACCTCTGCTCGGGCCCCGGCAAGCTGACCCGTGCCCTGGGAATCGGGATCGAGCTCAACCGCAGCTCGCTCGCCGGCGGCCCGATCGAGATCGAGGCCCGGACCGAAGCGGACGCGCCGAGACGCATCGTCACCGGCCCGCGGATCGGGATCACCAAGGCCGCCGATCTCCCGTGGCGCTTCTGCGACGCCGACAGCGCCCACGTCTCGCGCCCTCTGCCCCCGGCCATGCGCCGCAGCCAGCGCCGGTCCTCGCCGAGCGCCCGCCCGGCCGACCGGGGTCAGTAGCCGCGAGCCGAGTCTGTCTCGGACGAGGACTCGTCTGTTTCAGACGAGTCCTCGGAGGTCGCGGGCGTCGACGAGGACTCGTCGCCGTAGGGAGTTGGATCCGGGTCGTAGGGCGTCTCGTCCTGACTCGACTCCACGCCGTCGCCTTCGGTCCCCGTGGCGGTCGCGGTGCTCTCGTCTGCCTCGCCGCTCCCGGCCGTGCCGAGGCCCGGCACCGGCGCGGTCGGCGCCACCGGCTTCGGGTTGCGCTCCTGCTCGAGGCGATCGGCCGAGAGGAGGAAGTCGCGCCAGATCTCCGCCGGGAAGGTGCCGCCGGCCACGGGCTCGCCGCGGAACTCGGTCCTCATGTAGCGGGTCCGATCCGGGTATCCGACCCAGACCGCGATCGTGTAGCGGTTGGTGAAGCCGACGAACCAGGCATCGCCGTAGTTCTCGGTGGTGCCCGTCTTGCCCGCGGCGAACTCGCCGTTGCCTGGGTCGGCGCCGACGCCGGTGCCGGAGACGATGACCCCGCGCAGGAGGTCGCGGGTCTGCTCGCCGGTCTCGCGGGAGAACACGCGCCGCTCGCGCCGGCGGTTGCGGCGCTGGGGCGAGCCACTGTCCTTGACCGACTGGAGCGCCACCGGGCCCATGTCGGAGGCCGCCAGGGTCCCCGACCGGCGCGTGCCGCGATTGGCGATCGTCGAGTAGGCGTGAGCGAACTCGAGCGGGGTGACGCCCTGCTCGAGGCCGCCGAGGGTCATGGCCGCGTTCGTGGAGACAGGCGTACGGATGCCCATCCTCTTGGCGGTACGGGCGATGTTCTTGGGGCCGACGTCGAGCCCAAGCTCCGCGTAGACCGAGTTGTCGGACTCGGCCGTGGCGTCGCGCAGGGTGGAAACTCCCGCGTACCGATCCTTGTAGTTGTTGACCTCGAACTTCGGACCGTCGCCGACGTCGATCACCTTCTTGGAGGAGGTGTAGGTGCGGTCGGGGCTGATGCCGCGCTCGAGGGCGGTGACGAGGGTGAACGGCTTGAACGCCGAGCCGGGCTGGCGATGCCCGTTGGTGGCGACGTTGAAGGGCTGTCGCTGGAAGTTCTCGCCGCCGACCATCGCCTTCACGGCGCCTGTCTTGTTCTCGATGGCTACGAGCGATGCACTGGGGCCACCCACGGGCAGGCGGCTCGCGATCGACTGCTCGGCGCGGCGCTGGAGCTCGGAGTCGAGCGTGGTCTGGACCTTGAGCCCGCCGCCGAAGACCTTGGCGGCGCCGTAGCGGTCGACGAGCTGCTGGGTCACCC
>JACCTJ010000189.1 GCA_013812485.1 Thermoleophilaceae bacterium | reverse complement strand
CCCACCGGGGCGGGCGTCGCCGGGCGGCGGCGCACTCTTCCCCGCTCGAGGGCCATGAGGCCGCGAGCCTCGAGGCCGCGCAGCGAGGCGTGGCCGCAGGCGGAGGCGTGGATGAGCTCGGAGAGGGCCCGGGAGCCGGAGGCGAGCCCGGCCAGGGCGGCCCATTGGCGCGACCCGACCGGCCTCCCTGCGCCCGTCCGTCCCGGGCGGGCTCCGTTCGCGTTCGCCTCGTCCGGGGCCTCGGCGAGCAGCGTCCGGCCCGCCTCCGTCAGCGAGGCCCGGAGCTCGTGGCGCTCGCGCACCCGCGGGCGCTCGCCCCGGCCGGTGCCCGGTGGGAGCACGAGCCCGAGCGCTCGGGCCGGGGTGGAGCAGTAGGCCTCGGCCACCCAAAGCGCCAGCGAGACGAGCTCCGGCGGTACGCCCTGCTCGACGGCCCAGAGCGGCTCGACCAGGCGCTCCGGCGCGATCTCGCTGCGCTCGGCGACCTCGACCACGACTCCGAGCAGGCGCTGGCGGCCGAACGGCACGACGAGCAGACTGCCGATGCCCACCGCGCCCAGCCGCTCGCTGAGACGATAGTCGAACGGACCACGCAGGGCGCGCGCCGTGGTAAGTGGCTCGACCTTGGCGATCACCCCGGCCACGCTACGGTGGCGAACGGATGCCTCGGCTCGAGATCGGCCGGGTTGGCCCCCCTCTCCGAGGCCCGGGTGCTGAAGCGCAGGCGCTAGGCCGCCGCCGGCTCCCCCACGCCCGCCGCCTCGCGCAGCGCGTCGGCCTTGTCGGTCCGCTCCCAGGTGAAGTCCTCGTCCTCGCGGCCGAAGTGCCCGTACGCGGCGGTCTTCTGGTAGATCGGCCGGTGCAGGTCGAGGTACCTGCGAAACGCGCCGGGGCGAAGGTCGAAGTGCTCGCCGATGAGCTCGAGTATGCGCGCCTTGGGCAGCCGCTCGGTGCCGTAGGTCTCGATCATGGTGGAGACCGGATGGGCGACGCCGATGGCGTATGCCACCTGCACCTCGCAGCGGTCGGCGAGCCCGGCCGCGACCACGTTCTTGGCCACGTAGCGCGCGGCGTAGGCGGCCGAGCGGTCGACCTTCGAGGGGTCCTTGCCCGAGAAGGCGCCGCCGCCATGGCGGGCCATGCCGCCATAGGTGTCGACGATGATCTTGCGACCCGTGAGGCCGCAGTCGCCGACGGGGCCGCCGATGACGAACTTGCCGGTCGGGTTGACGAGCAGGCTGTCGCGCAGCTTGCGCTCGTCGTACATGTCTGCGGGCAGAATCGGCTTGATGACCTGCTCCCACAGGTCCGGCTTGATCCGGCCCTCGGAGTCGACGCCCTCGGCGTGCTGGGTCGAGATCAGCACCTTCTCGATCTCGACCGGCTCCTCGTCCTCATAGCGGACCGAGACCTGGGTCTTGCCGTCGGGGCGCAGGTAGTCGAGGCTGCCGTCCTTGCGGACTTCCGACAGACGCTGGGCGAGGCGGTGGGCGAGCGAGATCGGCATCGGCATGAGCTCCGGCGTCTCGCGCGTCGCGTAGCCGAACATCATCCCCTGGTCGCCAGCGCCGGCGACGCCGTGCTCGTCCTCACCGACCGAGGCCGAGCGCTGCTCGTAGGCCTTGTCGACCCCCTGGGCGATGTCGGGCGACTGCTTGTCGAGCGCGATCAAGACCGCGCAGCTGTCGCAGTCGAAGCCGTAGGCGGGATCGTCGTAGCCGATCTTGCGCACCGCGTCACGGGCGATCTGCTGCACGTCGGGCTTGGCTTTGGTCGAGATCTCACCCGAGACGACGACGAGCCCGGTGTTCACGAGCGTCTCGCAGGCGACGCGACCGTCGGGATCCTCCGCCATGACCGCGTCGAGCACACCGTCGGAGATCTGGTCCGCCACCTTGTCGGGATGGCCCTCGGTGACGGACTCGGAGGTGAACAGGTACTCGTTGTCGGAGATCGTCGCGCTCATGCGGAGGGGATCTGGCTCCTTGCTCGGGTGCGTTCGGCGGCCGGCCGCGGACCGCCGCGGGGGGCGCAAGCGGACAGAAGAGCTTACCGGCCCGGGGCGGATCGCGGGCTACCGCGCCCGGGGCGGCGCTCGCCGCCGCCGCGCTCGCGGAAGTCGATCACGAGCGGGATGCCCTCGAGACGGTAGCGCTCGCGCAGGCGATTCTCGAGGAAGTAGGCGTAGTCGCGGGTTATCAACGAGCGGTCGGAGACCTGGATCGCGAAGCGCGGCGGCCGGACCTCGTACTGGGCCATGTAGAGCATGTTCAGACGACGGCCGCGGACCGCCGGCGGTTGGCGGATGGCCTGGATGTCGGAGAGGAAGCGGTTGAGCTCCGGGGTCGGCAGGCGCTCGGCGGCTCTGTCGGCCAGGGCGAGCGTCTCGAGCAGAAGGCGGGGCACGTTGCGTCCGGCCTTGGCCGAGGCGGTGAGCACCCGCGGGCGCAGGCGCAGGCGGGCGGCGGTGCGCGCCTTGGCGTCGAGCAGGTCGTCCTCGCCGGCGACCCCGAGGTCCCACTTGTTGAGGGCGATGACCGTCGCGCAGCCCGAGCGCATGGCGAGCTCGGCCACGCGCAGGTCCTCGCTGGTGACGCCGTCGGTGGCGTCGCAGACGACGAGCGCCACGTCGGCGCGCTCCGCGGCGCGCTCCGAGCGAAGCTGGGCGTAATAGTCGACGCTCCCCGCCACCTTGGTGCGCCGACGCAGCCCCGCGGTGTCGACGAGGATGAAGGGCCGTCCTTCGACCTCGAGGCGCGTGTCGATCGAGTCGCGCGTGGTTCCGGCCAGGTCGGAGACGATCACGCGATCCGCCCCGAGAAAGGCGTTGACGAGCGAGCTCTTGCCCACGTTCGGGCGGCCGATGACCGCGAGCCGGACCTCGCCCTCGCCGGGGGACGGTCCCTCCTCCCCCTCGGGCGCGACCTCGGCGAGGCGCTCGACCATCCGGTCGAGCAGGTCGCCGGTGCCGAGGCCCTGGGTGGCCGAGACCGGCGTCGGCTCTCCGAGGCCGAGCGCGTAGAACTCGGCGGTCATGGGCGCGGCGCGCACGTCGTCGACCTTGTTGGCGGCGACGATCGTCGGCGCGCCGTTCCCCGACCCCCGCCTCAGCTCGTCGGCGAGCTCCCCGTCGCCGGGGCGCAGGCCGCCGCGGGCGTCGACCACGAGCACGACGAGGTCGGAGTCGGCGATGGCCTGGCGGGCCTGGCGCTGCACGGCGCGGGCGAGGTCGCCCTCGTCGGCCAGGTCGACCCCGCCGGTGTCGACGAGCAGGAAGGGGCGCCCGTTCCAGTCGGCCTCGATCTCCTTGCGGTCGCGGGTCACGCCGGCCTGCTCGTGGACCACGGCCTCGCGCCCACCGGCGAGGCGGTTGATCAGGGTGGACTTGCCGACGTTGGGATAGCCGACGATGGCGACCTTGGGGAGGCGGTTGCGGGACGCTGGCGGCAGCTCTGCGAACCGCTCCTCCTGCCCGAGCGAAACGATCTCCGCCGGCGGCTCCCCCGGCCCGGGGCTCGCGCCCCGGTCCTCAGCGCCGGGCATCGCCGGCCAGGGTGACGATCTCGGCCACGACCTCGTCGATCGTGCGTCCGCTCGTGTCGAGCTCGACGGCGTCGTCGGCCGCCCGTAGCGGCGAGTGCTCGCGGCGTGAGTCCTGCTGGTCGCGCAGGGTCTGGTCGGCCAGCACGACCTGTGGGTCTGTCCCGAGCTCACGCGCGCGACGGGCGGCGCGCTCCTCGGCGCTCGCGGTCAGATAGACCTTGAGCTCGGCCTCCGGGGCGACGACCGTGCCGATGTCGCGTCCCTCCGCCACCCAGTCACCCTCGGCGAGCAGCGCGCGCTGGCGCTCGAGGAGGGCGGCCCGCAGCGCGGGGTCGGCCGCGATTCGCGAGGCCTCCTCGGAGGCCGCCGGAGTGCGGATCTCTGCGGTCACATCGCGGCCGTCCACGAGGTAGCGGCGGGCGTCGACGACCTCGAGCGCGCGCGCGCGCTCGGCGGGCGGGCCACCACGGGCGAGCGTCGCCACCGCCACCGCCCGGTACATCGCGCCCGTGTCGAGGTAGGCGAACCCGAGGCGCTCGGCCGTGGCACGCGCGACCGAGCTCTTGCCCGCGCCCGCCGGTCCATCGATCGTCACCACCATCGTCGGAGGCTAACGCGGGGCAGCTTGGCGCCTCAGCGCCGCGCCAGCGCCCTCAGGTCGTCCTCGAACCCCGGATAGGAGATATCGGCCGCCTCCATCCCCCGGACCTCGACGCCCTCGCGCGAGGCGAGGCCGGCGACCGCTCCGAGCATGGCCAGGCGGTGGTCGCCGAGGGCGTCGAACGAGCCGCCGCGCAGGCCTTCGCCGCCGCGCACCGCGAAGCCGTCGTCGCTCGCCTCGATGTCGGCGCCGAGGCCGCGGAGTCCGTCGACCACGCCGGCGATCCGATCGCTCTCCTTGATCCGCAGCTCCTCGGCGCCGCGCACCACGGTCTCGCCCTCCGCGAAGCAGCCGAGCAGAGCGACGAGGGTGAGCTCGTCGACCGAAAGCGGGACCTCCTCGGGCTCGACCCTCGTGGCCTCGAGCGGGGCCGAGCTCACGTCGATGTCCCCGGCGGGCTCGGAGTCCGCGGACGGAGCCGGGCCCTCACGCGCGGCGGCCGTACCATCGCCGGCGCGTCCAGCCTCGGGCGGCGGCTGCTCGAGCTCACCGACGATCACCGCCCCCATGCGCTCCGCGATGCGCAGAAAGCCGGTTCGGGTCCAGTTGAGGCCGACGTCGCTCAGGGTGATGCGCGAGCCCGGGATCACGCACGCCGCCGCGACCAGAAACGCCGCTGAGGAAGGGTCGCCGGGCACGACGACCTCGTCGAGCTCGAGCTCGTCGGTCGGGCGCACGCGCACACTCAGGCCCTCGCGCTCGACCGGCGCCCGGGCGCGGGCCAGCATCCGCTCGGTGTGGTCACGACTGGGGACGGGCTCGGTTATGCGCGTCTCCCCGCCGGCCAGCAGCCCCGCGAAGACCAGGCAAGTCTTGACCTGCGCGCTGGCGGTGGCCATCCTGTGCTCCACGCCTTGAAGCGGGGCGCCACCGGTGACGGTGAGCGGCGGCAGCCGCCCCTCGACCGCCTCGACTCGCGCTCCCATCCTGCGCAGCGGCTCGACAATCCGCCCGACCGGACGGCGGCGGATCGACTCGTCGCCGTCGAGCGTCCAGCGTCCGGAGGCCTGTCCGGCCAGCCACCCCGGCAGCAGCCGCATCAGCGTCCCCGCGTTGCCGACGTCGAGGGTGCCGTTCGTCGGCTCGAAGGCGCCGTGCAGGCCGACCCCGCGGATCACCAGCTCCC
>JACCTJ010000162.1 GCA_013812485.1 Thermoleophilaceae bacterium | reverse complement strand
GACGGCGGCCTGCTCGGGCTCGCCGTGGGTGGTCAGGTCACCAGCCAGCAGGAGCAGGTCGGCGGTCCCGGCGAGGCGGGCGAAGGCGGCCTCGGCCCGGTCGCGGTTCTCGGGCGAGCAGTGCACGTCGCCGGCCGCGGCAATCCGCAGCGGGCGCTCGGCGAGGACTTCGGAGGAGGTCTCGGCCGACATCCCCGCTTCGTTACCCATCCCCGCGGCGCCCGAACGCGCCACGGTGGCTGCGCCGGGCATCCGGTTCGCGCCCGGTCGGCGAGGGTACCTCCGCCCTCATGGCCGCGCGCGAGCCGACCTTCGAGGAGATCCAGGCGGCGTTGAAGCGCTCCTCGGCCGCGCTCAAGGCCGCTGAGGTCGAGTTCGTGCTCGCGGGCGGCGTGGCCTGTTGGGCGCGCGGGGGGCCCTCGACCACCCACGACATCGACTACATGGTCCGCCCCCGCGACGCGGAGGCCGCGCTCGCCGCCCTCGACGCGGCGGGCATTCGCGGCGAGCATCCGCCCGAGGAGTGGCTCGTCAAGGCCTGGGACGGAGACGTCCTCATCGACCTGATCTTCGCGCCGATCGGGCTCGTGGTCGACGACGACCTGTTCGAGCGCAGCGGCACGCTCGACGTGCTCGGCGTGTCGATCCACGTCATGCGGATCGAGGACGTGCTGACGGCCAAGCTGCTGGCCATGCACGAGCACTACCTCGACCTCGAGCCGCTGATCGAGATCGCCCGCTCGGTGCGCGAGCAGATCGACTGGCCCGCGTTGCGCGTGCGCACCGGGCAGTCGCCCTACGCGCGCGCCTTCTTCACCATCGCCGACGGGCTCGGACTGTCGGGGGAGGCGCCGGACTCGGAGCGCCACCCCGGCGGGCTCGCGCCCGAGGGCCGCCGCGCGAACGACACGAGCTCAGCCCCAAGCGGCGCGTCCTCCTCCCCCTAGCCTTCCTCGAGAGCGCCGAACTGGCCCTCCGTGGGCTCCGCTCAGCAGAACCACGGCTCGGTGAGCCGCGGCCTCCCTTCGGTCGATCCGGCGGGGATGGCGAAAGCCGGCTCGCGGTCGAGCCCGGCGACCTCGCGCACGGCGGCGCGGACGCCGGCGAACGCCTCGGGCGCGGCCTCGCCGACGGCGGCGCTTCGCTCGGTGAGCTCGGCCAGGCGGGCCTGGAGGAGGTCGACCATGGGATCGGCCGCGGTCCAGGCGTAGCTGAGGCGCTCGGGGTCGTAGTCGCCCAGGCGCTCGCCGAGCTCGGGATCGGCGCCGTCGAGCAGCAGCGAGCCCTCCGGCACCAGCAGCCGCAGCGAGAACTGCACCGGGTCGACGTTGCCCACGAGGTCGTGCCCCGCCACGAAGTCGAGCAGCTCCAGCAGGTCGTCGACCGTCGTCCACGGCGTGAAGGGAAGGAAGGTCGGCCGTGGCTCGATCCCGTGCGCGCGCAGCAGCTCGACGGCGGCCGCGGCCTGAGCGGCGGTGTGGCCCTTGTCGAGGCGGGCGAGGATGCCGTCGTTGAGCGTCTCGATCGCGGTGACCACGAACAGGCACCCGGCGGCCGCGAGCTCGGGCCAGAGCTCGGCGTGGTCGAGGACGTGCTCGACCTTGGCCGTGCAATCGAAGGTGAGGTCGGGCAAGTGCTCGTGCATCGCACGCACGATCCGCAGCGAGTGACTCGGCCCGTTGAGGAAGTCCGGATCCCCGAAGGTGATGTGGCGCGCACCGGCGGCCGCGAGCTGCTCCACGTCGGCGAGCACGGTGTCGCGCTCGACCACGCGCAGGGCGCCGTCGTAGACCGCGGGCAGCGGGCAGTGCCGGCAGCGATGGCGGCAGCCGTGGGTGGCCTCGACGTAGCCGACCGGTCGCTCCTCGCCGTCGAGCGCGAGGTGCGCGTAGCGCTCGAGCGGCGGCAGCAGATGGCGGGCGGGCACGCGGAAGGACGTGCGCTCGAGGCGAAGGTCGAAGATGCTCGCGCCGTCGCCTCCGCGGCCCTCGCCGAGACCGTCGACCCACGCCACGAGCGCCGGCTCGTACTCCCCGGCGATGATCCGGTCGGCGAGCGCGCCGGCGGTGAGGTCGCGGCTCACGGGCGCGTAGAGCCCGTAGAGGCAGATCGGCAGCGACGGCCGGCGGCGTCGCACCGCGCCCGCCGCCCGCACGGCGAGCCGCATGGCGGTGTGCATGGGGACCGAGAAGGCGACGGCCTCGGCCCAGTCGACGAGCTCGGGCTCGTAGGGATCGAGCGAGAGATCGAGGCAGCGGACCTCGTGGCCGGCCGCGAGCAGGGCCGCGGCGGGAGAGGCCAGGTGCAGGGGCTGGTGCCCGAGCTCGTAGCCGGAGACGAGCAGCGCTCTCACGAGGCGAGCGCGGCGGGTGGCGGGGATGAGGGCGAGGCCTGCGCGCGCGCCGGCGCGGTCGCCGACGACGGCGCCGAGCCGTCCGCGGCCGGAGCGGAGGTCTCCGACGGCGGGGTCTCCGCGGCCGGGGCGACGATCCGGACGTCGAGCTCCGCGTGGGCGGTGCGCAGCGCCTGCTCGACCTCCTCCGCCCTCCCGGCCCGCGCGAAGAGGAAGCCCAGGTAGCGGTCGCCCTCGGGGAGCGGGCGCACGGGCCGCCCGGGGAGGATCGACAGCTCGAGCCCGGCGATCCCGCGCACCGCGAGCGCGCGCTGGCGGCCGCGCACCTCCTCGAGCACACCGGCGGCCGGGATCGGCAGCATCATCACGCCGGCCGCGGCCTCCTCCCGGCGCAGGCCGAAGAGCGAGAGCCCGAGGGCGTGGCGGAGCACGAGCTCCTCGAGCGAGACGCCGAGCCCAAACCGCAACGTACGAGCACACAGCCCGCCGATCGTCCGCGCCGCGAGCTCGAGCACCACGATGCGCCCCGCGGGGCCCACGCGCAGCTCGGCGTGCACCGGCCCCTCGTGTAGGCCGAGCGCGCTGGCCGCGGCACCCGCCGTGTCCTCGAGCGCGCGCACCGTCGTCGCGGGCAGGCGCGAGGGGGTGACGAAGAGGGTCTCCTCGAAGTACGGGCCCTCGAGCGGGTCCGGCTTGTCGAAGACCGCGAGGGTCTCGAGCTCGCCGTCCACGAGCAGCCCCTCCACGGCGACCTCGACACCGGGCTCGTAGCGCTCGACCAGCAGCCGCTCAGCCGCCGGATCGCGTCCGGACTCGGCCAGGATCGAGCGGATGCGCTCGGCCGCCGTGGCGGCGGCGCGCCGATCGTCGGCGCGGATGACGCCGCGGCTCGCCGACAAGGAGAGCGGCTTGATTACGCACGGCGGCCCGACCTGCGCGGCGAGCGCCGCCACGTCGGCGCCGGGCTCGACGACGCGGAACTCGGGCTGGGGCACACCCGCCACAGCCAGCGCCTCGCGCAGGGCCGCCTTGTCGCGGGTGCGCGCCGCCGCGGCCGGCGGATTGCCGCGGAGGCCGAGGCGCTCGCAGGCGTGGGCGGCCGCGATCACGCCGCCGTCGTCGGCGGCCACGATGGCGTCGAGCGGGGAGCGCTCGGCCAGGCTGGCGATCCGCCGCGCCGCGGCCTCCGGATCGCGGAGGTCGAGCGTCAGCGCTCGGTCGCCGAGCACTCCCGACAGCGCCTGGCGGCGGTCCGAGGCCACGACGACCTCGACTCCGAGCGCGCGCGCCGCGGCGAGGAAGTCAGGTGCCCTGTAGGTGGCCGAGGGCAGAAGGAGGAGGGCGCGGGGCACACCGCTATCGTAGGTGGCCCGTCCCGGGGGCCCATGACCATCGACGGCTCGACAACCATCCTCGCCTTTACCGACGACGCGCACCAGAAGGTGCTCGGCTTCCGCGAGCAGGCCCCGACGCCCGAGCGCCAAGCCATGTGGCTCGAGATCACCGGCATCTCCGGCGGCGAGTGGACCTACAACCTGTCGCTGCGCCCCACCGACGAGGCCGGGCCCGACGACAGCGTCGAGACCCACGGCGACCTGACCGTGGTCGTCCCCGAGCACGACGTCGACAAGCTGCGCGGAGTGACGATCGAGTGGTCGGGGGACCCCTTCGCCGGCGGGCTGAGGCTGAGCGGTCTCGCGAGCCCGAGCCCGAGAATGGGCAACGGCGAGGCGGCCGACCTGAGCGGCGACTTGGCCCAGCAGGTCCTCCAGGTCCTGGAGCACCAGGTCAACCCCGCGATCGCCGCGCACGGCGGGCGCGCCGATCTCGTGGCCGTCGAGGAGGGCGCGGCCTACCTGCGTCTGAGCGGCGGCTGCCAGGGCTGCGGCATGGCCACGGTCACGCTCGGCCAGGGCATCGAGGTGCAGATCAAGGAGAACGTCCCCGAGATCCACCAGGTCATCGACGTGACCGATCACGCCTCGGGCTCGAACCCGTACTTCGAGTCGGCCAAGAAGTAAGGCGGCGGTCGCGGCGAGGGCGTCCGGGCGCCTCGCGGCGGACACGCGCTTCTAACGCTTTCGAGCCGCTTTGATCTGCTTCTTCCTCAGGTCGGCAGAGAGCTCGTAGCGGCGACCATCGACTCGCTCGGCCAGGCCCTCGCCGGCGAGACGCTTGAGCACGACCGGGCAGCGCTTGCAGCGTGGGCGGCTCTTGCAGCACTTCTTCTTCGCCTTGACGGTCTCGGTCGCGGCGGCCATGCCCTGGCTCCTTCGCCGTTGCGGATCTCGAGCAGTTAGGAGACCCTGACAACGGCGCCAGGGTGGGCGGGAGGCTCGATCACGCCCGGGCGGTCGCCATCGGCGGAGCTGCGTTAGGCCACCCTAACAAACAGTGAACCGGTCCGCGCGCCGGTCCGGACCAAGAAGGGCGGGAGATGAATCTTCACCAGCTGTCGACATCGGAGCTGAGTCGCGCCCAGTTCCTCAGGCGCGTCGGAGCCGGCGGGCTCCTTGTCTGCTCGGGAAGCGTCCTGGCCGCCTGCGGCGACGAGGGCGCC
>JACCTJ010000156.1 GCA_013812485.1 Thermoleophilaceae bacterium | reverse complement strand
GAAGGCACCCGGAGGCAAGAATGCGAAACACACCTGCGTCTATCAAGCTATGGGCGCTCGCCGTGGTCATAGCCTTTGGGTCTCTGGTCTCGCCCCAGAGCACGCATGCCGCCGGGCTCGACCCGAGCTCGCGGATAGTCGCGCCTCCCCGGGTGACGGAAGGCCAGGTCGTCCGGTATCTAGTGCCGAAGTACAACGGCGCGTATACCGGCGCCGACATCCGCTGGATAGTCGGCCGCGACTTCGATGTGTCTGTCAAGGCCGGTGTCGACCCGCTAGTCGTCATCGCCCAGATGGACCATGAGACTGCGCACCTGAGCTCCTACTGGAGCCAGAGGCCCCGGAGAAATCCCGCGGGCATAGGCGTCACGGGCGCGCCGGGGGCGGGAGTGTCTTTCCCCCGCTGGTATGACTCGGTCGACGCCCACGTCGGCAGGCTGCTGGCCTACGCGCTCCCCAAGGGCGCGGGCACGGACGAGCAGAAGAGGCTCATCGCGATAGCGCTCTCGTGGCGTCCCCTGCCGGACTCCTACCGGGGCTCGGCCGGGACCATCTACGGTCTACAGAGCCGCTGGGCGACCGACCGCTACTACGCCGCGAAGCTGGCGCGGGTGGGGGACGCGATAGACGCGACACGCTAACGGGCGGCCGATGCTCGACGCGATCAGCGCATCGGACTCCTCCTTGCCAGGCTCGCGCCCGCCGCGGCTGGGTCGAGGACCTCGGCCTCTATGACGCCGTCCTCTCCTACGACGAGATCGACGACCTCGCTCCGTCAGGCGAGGTGGTGCTCGTTGATTCGCTGGCGACCGCTCGCTCCTGCATGAGGTTCACGCGCGACTCGCCAAGAACCTTGAGATCGAGCTGAGCTCGGCCAGTGTTCGAGCCCCGATGCGCGACAAAGCCGGCGGTAGGTTTCCCGTCGCCGCGGTGATCGCGCCGACTTCCTCGAGCAGCTCGGCAGCACCGTCGAGGTCACCGAAGTGCAGGGACAGGCCCGCGAGGAAGGCGAGCGCAAGCGGCAGCAGCGTGAGCCCTCCGGCTCGGCGGCTGAGCTCGACCTGACGGGGCGATCAGCGCGCGGGCCGTCTCGTCGTCCCATAGCTCGAGGGCGACGTTGCCGGCCGGCGCGTGGAAGCCCCACTCCTCGGAGCTGCTGCCCGCGTCCCTCTCCGCCGCTCGTCGCGACTGGCCCGCAGAGCGAGTCGCAGAACGGGCACGCCCGCTGCGTAGCCCTCGGTGAAGAGCACGGCCAAGCCGTCGAGCAGGAGATCGATCGGCCTGGGCGGGGCGCGCCCGCCCGAACACTGGCTTGGGGCGACCGCGTCGAGGTGCTCGAAGGGAAGGCCGGCCATCTGAAGGTAAGGACCAGGCACTACCCGGAGGGCCCAGACGGGAGCGTCGGCTCCGAGCCCTTCACCGGCTACCTGCGCGTCCCCCGCCGGGTGCCGGAGGAGAGGATCGTCGTCCCCCCGGACGAGGCGGCCGTCCTCAAGGTCGACTTCGTCGACGTACAACAGGGGGACGCCTCGGTGATCGAGACGCCCGACGGGAAGGTGATTCTCGTGGACGGGGGCGACAATCAGCTCTTCGCGCGCTACCTGGCGGCCCGCTTCCCCGGCACGGGGGCGGACCGGCCCAAGGAGATCGATTGCATCCTCGTGTCCCACGGAGATGCAGATCACTTCGCGGGGCTGACCGAGCTCGCGGAGTCAGAGACGAACAACGAGCCGGGCAAGCGACTCTTCATCCATCCCCGGCGGGTCTTTCACAACGGGCTTGTCAAGCGTCCCTCGAGCGTGAGGGAGGCCGATCAGCTCGGAGCCACGAGGGAATTCGGTGACGAGACCGTGATCACCGGCCTCGAGGCTGACCTCCTCGCCGTTCCCGACGACCAGATGAACGAGCCATTCAGAGCGTGGAAGCGCGCGCTCGAGCGCTTTCGCGAGCGCGGGCCGATCGAGTTCGAACGCCTCGCCATGGGCGACGACGAGGCCTTCTCCTTTCTGGCCGAAGAGGGCATCACGGTGCAGGTGCTCGGGCCGATCGAAAGTCAGGTCGATGGCGAGCCCGGGCTGAGATTCCTCGGCGAGCCCTCCAAGAAGCCCTTCGTCTCCCACCCCTCGCAGCGGGCTGCCACCTACAGTGGCAAGTCCGTATCGCACACGATCAACGGACACTCGGTCGTTATACGGCTGGCTTTTGGATCGTGGCGGTTCCTGTTCACCGGGGACCTGAACGAGCAGGCTGCGGACACACTCACAGGGGCGCAGGCACGTGGCGAGGTGAGTCTCCGCTCGGAGGTCTTCAAGGTGCCCCACCACGGCTCGGCCGACTTCTCGCACAGCTTCTTCC
>JACCTJ010000126.1 GCA_013812485.1 Thermoleophilaceae bacterium | reverse complement strand
CTTCGCGCAGCGGGCCACAGCCCGAAGGACCGCGGCAAGATAGGGAGGCGAAAACCGAGGAGAACGGGGGAAGCAGGGAGCGACGTGTGCGAGCAGCACACGAGCGACCGATGACCCCGTTATCCGACAGTTTGCAGCCTCACTTGAGGAAGCCCTCGTAGTTGCGCATCATGAGCTGCGCCTCGAGCTGCTTCATGGTGTCGAGGGCGACGCCGACGACGATCAGGATCGACGTGCCGCCGAAGAAGAAGTTGGCCGTCGTCTGGCTGATGAGGAGCGTCGGCAGAGCGGCGACCGCGGCCAGGTATAGGGCTCCCCAGAAGGTCAGGCGGCTGAGAATGCGGTCAAGGAACTCGGCCGTCGGGCGGCCGGGTCTCACGCCGGGGATGAAGCCGCCGTACTTCTTGAGGTTGTCGGCCTGCTCCACCGGATTGAAGGTGACCGCGGTGTAGAAGTAGGTGAAGACGATGATGAACACCGACTCGCCGACGATGTAGCCCCAACCGCTCGGATTGAAGAACGCCGACAGATCGCGCGCCCAAGGCGCCTGGATCAGCTCACCCACCGTGGGCGGGAAGGCCATGAGCGACGCGGCGAAGATCACGGGTATCACGCCGGCCATGTTCACGCGCAGCGGTAGGTAGGTCGAGCCGCCGCCGGCCATCTTCCGTCCGATAACCCGCTTCGCGTACTGCACGGGGATCCGCCGCTGGCCTTCCTGCATGAAGACCACGGCCGCGATCACCGCGAGCGCGATGATGGGCATCATCACCACGAAGATCTGGTCCGGGTTGGTGAACCACGATTGGAGCCCGCTCGGGAGCCCGGCGACGATGCTGGCGAAGATCATCAGCGAGATGCCGTTGCCGATCCCGCGCTGGGTGATGAGCTCGCCGAGCCACATCACGAGCACCGTGCCGGCGGTCAGCGTGGTGACGATGAGGAAGACCTTCCCGAAGGTGAAGTTCTCGACGATCGAGGCCCCCGAGCTGGCGCCGATGGAGCGGAAGAGGAACACGTAGCCGATCGACTGGCCGAAGGCGAGGGCCACGGTCAGGTAGCGGGTGTACTGGGTGATCTTCTGCTGACCGACCTCGCCCTCCTTGCGGAGCTTCTCGAGCGAGGGCAGTACCACGGTCAGGAGCTGGAGCATGATCGAGGCCGTGATGTAGGGCATGATCCCGAGCGCGAAGATGGCGAAGCGCGAGAGGCTCCCTCCCGAGAACAGGTTGAGGAAGCCGAGCACGTTCGAGCCCGTGAAGTTCTCCGAGATCTGCTCGACCGCGTCGACGTTGATGCCCGGCGCGGGGATGTAGGCGCCGAGCCGGTAGAGGGCGAGCATGCCCGCCGTGAACAGCAGCTTGCTCCGGATCTCCGGCGTGCGGATCGAGTTGAGGAGGGTCTTCAGCACGGGCTGGGGTCGGCTTAGGCTTCGGGCGGCGGCGGCGCGCACGTGCCGCCGGCGGCCTCGATCCGCTCGCGCGCGGACTTCGAGAAGGCGTGGGCGCGGACGGTCAGCGCCTTCGAGAGCTCGCCCTCGCCGAGCACCTTGACCCGGACGCCCTTGCGAGTGGCGAGCCCGGTGGCGGCCAGCGTCTGCGGGGTGACCTCGGCTCCGTCGTCGAAGCGGGCCTCGAGGTCGCGCAGGTTCACCGGCTGAGTGTGGGTGCGGAAGCGCTCGAAGGGCATCGACTTCTTCATGTGCGGCCCGCGCAGCTTGCGCAGCCGGATCTGGATCGGCATCTGGCCGCCCTCGCGACCGGTCCGGCTCTTCGATCCGGAGCGCGCGCCGTAGCCCTTCTCGCCGCGGCCGGAGGTCTTGCCCATGCCCGACCCTTCACCACGGCCGACGCGCTTGCGCCGGTGGCGGGAGCCGGCGGCGGGCTTCAGGGAGTGGAGGCCGATCTGGTCGGGATCGAGCGGGCTCATCGCTCGACCTTGACCAGGTGGTCGATGATCCGCAGGGCGCCCCGGACGGTCGGATGGTCCTCGCGCTCGGTGGTCGACCCGATGCGGCCGAGACCGAGCGAGCGCAGCGCGCCGCGCTGGCTCGGGTTGGCGCCGTTGGAGGAGCGGACCTGGGTGACGCGAAGCGCGGCGGCCATCAGGCGGGCGTCTCCTCGCCGGCGCCCCGGATCTCCGTGCCGGCGCCGTTGGCCGCGGGAACACCGTCGGCGGCGGAAGTGCCGTCGGCGGCGCCGTTGGCGCCGGCCGGCGACGAGCGGCCGCTCAGGACCTCGCCCACCGAGAGGCCGCGCAGCGCGGCCACGTCCCGGGGGCGGCGCAGCTCCTTTAGCCCGGTGACCGTCGCCTTGACGAGATTGATCGGGTTCTGCGTGCCGAGCGACTTCGAGAGCACGTCGCGGATGCCGGCCAGCTCGAGCACGGCGCGCACGCCGCCGCCGGCGATCACCCCGGTGCCCTCGGAGGCCGGCTTCAGCAGCACGCGGCCCGCGCCGAAGACGCCCGTGACCTCGTGCGTGATGGTCGAGCCATACATCGGCACCTCGAACAGGTTCTGGCGGGCCCGCTCGACGCCCTTCTGGATGGCCAGCGGGACCTCGTTGGCCTTGCCGTAGCCGACGCCGACCTTGGAGCGCTCGTCGCCGACGACCACGAGCGCGGTGAACGAGAAGCGCCGACCGCCCTTGACGACCTTGGCGACACGGTTGATCTCGACCACCCGCTCCTGCAGGTCGGGTCCGGCGCGGTCTGTTCTCTCACCTCTGGCCATGGTCGATCGAGGGTATCGAACGCTCGGGGACGCGACGGGGGGCTCGGCGCCCGGCGACCGCCTAGAAGCGCAGGCCCCCCTCGCGGGCGCCCTCGGCGAGGGCCTGGACCCGGCCGTGATAGCGGTATCCGCCGCGGTCGAACACGCAGGTCTCGACTCCGGCCGCGCGGGCGCGCTCGGCGAGCAGCTCGCCAGCGCGGCGGGCCTGATCGGTGCGACCTAGCTCGCGCAGGTCGGGCTCGGTCCACGTCGTCGCGGCCAGCGTACGTCCAGCGACGTCGTCGACGAGCTGGGCCTGGACGCCCCTGTTCGAACGAAAGACCGACAGCCGCGGCCGCTCGGCCGTGCCGCGCACCTTCGCGCGCACGCGCCGGCGGCGGCGCAGGCGCTGGGTGGGCTTGTCGGCGGTGCGCACGCCGCTCATGCGCGCTTGCCCACCTTGCGGTGGACCTGCTCGCCGGCGTAGCGGATGCCCTTGCCCTTGTAAGGCTCGGGCTTGCGGACCTTGCGGATGCGGGCGGCGGTCTCGCCGACGAGCTGCTTCGAGAACCCGCGCACCACGATCTGCGTAGGCACGGGCACCTCGAACTCGATGCCCGCGGGCGCGGGGACCTTGACGGGATGCGAGTAGCCGACCTGGAGCTCGATGTCGGTGCCGTGCAACGCCGCGCGGTAGCCGACCCCCTGGATCTCGAGGCGCTTCTCGTAGCCGTCGGTGACCCCGGTCACCATGTTGGCGATGAGCGTGCGGGTGAGGCCGTGCAGGGCCCGGTGCTCGCCGCGATCGGTCGGCCGCGAGACGAGCAGCTCTCCGTCCGACTGCTCGACGGCCATGGCGCGAGAGACGCGCTCCGAAAGCTCGCCCTTGGGCCCGTTCACGCGCACGATGCCGGGCTCGATCTGCACGCTGACCCCGGCGGGGACGGGGATCGGCTGCTTTCCGATACGGCTCACGGCGAGACCATCTAGACGATGTAGGCGACGACCTCGCCGCCCACGCCCGCGCGGCGGGCCTCGTGACCGGTCATGACGCCCTGGGAGGTCGAGATGATCGCGGTACCCATGCCGCCGAGCACGCGCGGAACCTCGCGCGCGCCGACGTAGGTCCGCCGCCCCGGCCGGGATACACGCCGGAGAGACGAGATCACCGAGCGACGATCGTCGGTGTACTTGAGGTCGATGTGCAGCGTCTGCCCGACGCGCGCGGCCTCGGTGCGGTAGCCCTCGATGTAGCCCTGCTCGCGGAGGATGCGAGCAACCTCGACCTTGAACCTCGAGGACGGCAGCTCGACCACGTCGCGCTCGGCGTGGAGCGCGTTGCGGATGCGGGTGAGCAGGTCGGCGATCGGATCGGTGAAGCTCATGGTCTCCGCCTTCCCCTACCAGCTCGACTTGGTCAGGCCGGGCACGTAGCCCTCGCTCGCGACCTCGCGCAGGCAGATGCGGCAGAGTCCGAACTTGCGCAGGAAGGCGCGCGAGCGCCCGCAGCGGCGGCAGCGGTTGTAGTTCCGCGTCTTGTACTTCTGCTGACGCTGGGACTTGACGAACTGTGAGGTCTTGGCCATCGGTCTCTCTACGCTAGCTGGCGGCGTCGGGGTCGACACCAGAGGGAACGGCCTCGGCGTCGGCGGGCTGGCTGGCGGGGTCGATCGGCTCGTCTTGGGTCTTGCCTCCGCGATCCTCCTCGGCGCGCGCGCTCGCGGCGGCGATTCCGGCGCCGCCCTCCTGGCGGAAGGGCATGCCGAGGTCACGGAGCAGCGCGAAGGCCTGCGCGTCGGTCTTCGCGGTCGTGGTGATGGCGATGTCGAGGCCGCGCACCTGGTCGATGCCGTCGTAGTCGATCTCAGGGAAGATGATCTGCTCGCGCACGCCGAGCGAGTAGTTGCCCCGGCCGTCGAAGGCGCGCGGGTTGAGCCCCCGGAAGTCGCGCACCCGCGGCAGGGCGATCGCGGTCAGGCGGTCGAGGAACTCGTACATGCGCGCCCGGCGCAGGGTCACCGCCACGCCGACGGGCATCCCGTCGCGGAGCTTGAAGGCGGCGATCGACCGGCGCGCGCGGCGGACGCTCGGCGCCTGGCCCGCGATCGTCGCGAGCTGCTCCTGCGCGTGCTCGAGCATGCGTGAGTCCTGCTTGGCGTCGCCGACGCCCATGTTCACGGTGATCTTCTCGAGCTTCGGAGCCTCCATCACGCTGCGCAGGCCGAAGCGTTCCATCAGCTGCGCGCGGATCTCCTGGTCGTAGCGCTCCCGGAGTCGCGGTACCACGCTGGCGGTCTTCGTGGCCATCAGTCCACCGTCTCCCCTGAGCTCTTGGCCACGCGACGGCGGACGCCGCCCTCCCGGGTGACCCCGACCCGGGTGGGCTGATCGTTGCTCGGGTCGAGCAGCTTCACGTTCGAGATGTGGATCGGGCCCTCGCTCTCGATGATGCCGCCGACCTCCTGGGCCCGCTGGACGTCACGCAGGGTGCGCGGCTTCTGATGGCGCTTCTGGAGGTTGAGGCCCTCGACGAACACGCGCTCGCGCTTGGGCTCGACGCGGAGCACACGGCCGGTCTTGCCGCTGTCCTTGCCCGAGATGACCTTGACCGTGTCCTCGCGGCGGATGCGGGGCTTGTGAGCCATCAGGATCAGAGCACCTCCGGGGCCAGCGAGACGATCTTCATGAAGTTGCGCTCGCGCAGCTCGCGGGCCACCGGACCGAAGATGCGGGTGCCGCGAGGGTTCTGCTGCGCGTCGATGATCACGGCGGCGTTCTCGTCGAAGGCGATGTAGGTGCCGTCGTCGCGGCCGAGCTCCTTGCGCGTGCGCACGACCACGGCGGTGACGACCTCTCCCTTGCGGACCGAGCCGCGCGGGATGGCCTGCTTGACCGTGCCGACGATGGTGTCGCCGACGCCGGCGTAGCGGCGCTTCGAGCCTCCGCGGACGCGGATGCAGAGAATCTCGCGGGCGCCGGTGTTGTCGGCGATCCGCAGGCGTGATTCGGCTTGGATCACAACGTCATCTCCCGCGCTCCACGACCTCGACCAGCCGCCAGCGCTTGGTCCGGCTCAGCGGGCGGCTCTCGACCACGCGCACGGTGTCCCCGACGCGCGCCTCGTCGCGCTCATCGTGCGCGTGCAGGGTCGTCGACCCGCGCACGGTCTTCTTGTAGACACGATGCTGGCGCGTGGTGTCGATACGGATCACGAGCGTCTTCGCGGCCTTGTCCGAGACGACGACGCCCGTTCGCACACGCGGGCGCCCGCGGCCGTGCGCGACCTCGGGCTCGGTCGTCGCGCGCCCGGCAGGGTCATCGCCGCCGCGCTCGGCTCGGCGCTCGCGCTGTCGCGCGCGATAGGCGCGGCGCGTCTTCGCGTTCTGGCGGCGGCGCTCGGTCCGCTCGGCCTGCCGCTGCTCCGGGGTCTTGGTCGCTCCGTCAGCCATCGGCCTGCTGCCTCCTCAGCTCGCGCTCGACGTCGATGCCGCGAGCGCGGGCGACCGTGAGCCCGCGCGCGAGGTCCTTCTTCGCCTCTCCGACGCGAGCGGTGTTCTCGAGCTGGCCGGTGGCGAGCTGAAAGCGCAGATTGAAGACCTCCTGGCGGGCGTCGCGCACGTGCTCGACCAGCCGGCCGTCGTCGAGGCCGTGGATCTCTCCGGCCTTCACGAGGGGCCTCCCTGCGCGGCCTCGTCGACGACGCCCTCGCGCACGACGAACTTGGTCTTGATCGGCAGCTTGTGCCCGGCCAGGCGCAGCGCCTCGCGGGCGAGGGGCTCCGGCACGCCCGCGAGCTCGAACATGACCCGGCCGGGCTTGATCACCGCGACCCAGCCCTCGGGGGTGCCCTTGCCGGAGCCCATGCGGGTCTCGGCCGGCTTCTTCGTCACCGGCTTGTCCGGGAAGACGTTGATCCACACCTTGCCGCCGCGGCGGATCTTGCGGGTCATGGCGATACGAGCGGCCTCGATCTGACGGTTGGTGATCCAGCCACGATCGAGGGCCTTGAGCCCGTACTCGCCGAACTCCACGCGGGTGCCACCCTTGGCGAACCCGGCCATGCGGCCACGGTGTTGCTTGCGATGCTTGACGCGCTTGGGCTGGAGCATCCGGCGATCAACCCCGCGCACGCGGGCCCGAGGGGACGCGAAAATCGAGGTGGTCAGGGACGCAGGGCGCAGTCGATGCCGGCGGCATCGGCGAGCACGAGGACGCCCGGGAAGGCGACCACAGGGAGCCGAGGGGGCGAAGGCCCCGTGCGATGACTTTCTGCTTCATCCGCGGGTGCGCGTGTATGGGGTCGGTCGCCTTCATCAGCGGCCCGTCCTCGGTGCTCCGCCCGTGCCCGGAGCGCCGGGCCCACCACGGCCGCCGCCGCCACGACCGCCCTGCGCCGGCCCGCCACGACCGCCGCCGCCGCCCGGGCCGCCTCCGCGCCCGCCGGGACCGCCCGGACCACGCCCGCCGCGATCGCGCCCGCCGCCGTCGCGGCCTCCGCGACCGCCGGCGCCCGGGCCGCCGGGGCGCTCGGGGGCCTCCATCGAGGTGAGATCCTGAGCGAAGCCCGAAGGCATGATCTCGCCCTTGTTGACCCACACCTTGACCCCGATGCGACCGAAGGTCGTGCGCGCCTCGTAGAAGCCGTAGTCGATGTCGGCGCGCATGGTGTGCAGCGGGACGCGACCCTCGGAGTAGCTCTGGGTGCGGGCCATCTCGGCGCCGCCGAGACGGCCGGAGACCTGGATGCGCACGCCCTTGGCGCCCGAGCGCATGGCCGAGGTGAGCGAGCGCTTCATGGCGCGCCGGAAGGCGACGCGGTTCTGGAGCTGCTCGGCGATCGACTGGGCCACGAGCTTGGCGTCGAGCTCGGGCCGCTTGATCTCGAGGATGTTGACCTTGACGGCCTTGCCGGTCATCTTGTGGAGAGCCCGGCGGAGCGCGTCGACCTCCGTGCCCGACTTGCCGATGACGATGCCGGGCCGGGCCGTGTTGATGTTGACCTCGACCTCGCTCGTGTTCTTCTTGATCGTGATGTCGGAGAGGCCGGCGTGGGCAAGGCGGTTCTGGATGTGCTCGCGGATTTGAATGTCCTCGAGCAGGTAGTCGGAGAACTCTCGTTCGTTGAACCAGGTCGCCTTCCAGTCGTGGATGTAGCCGACTCGGAACGCCTCGGGATGGACCTTGCGTCCCATGGCTACCGCCGTCCCTGGTTGGTCAAGTAGATCGTCATGTGGCTCGTTCGCTTGCGGATCTGGGTGGCACGGCCGAGCGCGCGGGGCTGGTAACGCTTGAGCGTCGGACCCTCGTCGACGTAGGCCTTCTCCACCCTGAGCTCGTCGGCTGAGAGCTCGTGGTTGTTCTCGGCGTTGGCCACACACGAGTCGAGGAGCTTGAGCACGTCCCTCGACGCGGCGCGCGGCGTCGTCAGCAGTATGGCACGGGCATCGCCGACGGACTTGCCGCGAATGTGGTCGATGACCAGCCGGGCCTTGCGCGGTGCGCAGCGCACGTACTTGGCCTGGGCGCGGACGCTCACGGCCTCCTCCGAGTCGCGCCGGCGAGCGGGGCGCGAGCTGGCGGCGGTGGTCGTCTCGGCGGCACGGCGGCGGGCGGAACGGCGCGAGCGAGTGCCCTCCGCGTCGGTCTCGCCGGCGTCGGCCTTCTTCGAGCCGGCCCCGCCAGCGGCCTTGGGCGCCGGCTCGGCCTCAGCCTTCTCCCGAGCGGCCTGGGCGCGCTCGGCGCGCTCGGCGACCTCAGCGTCGGCCTGTTCGCCCGGCTCGGGCGTGCCTGCGCTCGCGGCGTCTTGGCCCTCGGCGGCCTTGTCGCTCGACGCGGCCTCGCGGGCGTCGGCGGCTTGCTCGGAGACCGCCTCCTCGGGCACGACGCCGCCCTTCTGGGGGTCGCTTCCCTTGCCCTTGGCGGGGCTCATCGCATGCGCGCCCGGTCGCCGCCGGCGTGGCCGCGGAACAGGCGGGTGGGCGCGAACTCGCCGAGCTTGTGGCCGACCATCGACTCGGAGACGAACACGGGCACGTGCTTGCGCCCGTCATGGACGGCGATGGTGTGGCCGACCATCTCCGGGAAGATCGTCGACGCCCGCGACCAGGTCTTCAGCATCTGCTTCTGGCCCGACTGGTTCATGGCCTCGACGCGGTTCATCAACCGCTCCTCGACCCAGGGGCCCTTCTTCGACGAACGAGACAACTCTTCGCTTCCTCTCTAGCGCCTGCCGCGCCGACCCGAGCGCCGGCGACGGACGATGTAGCGGTCGGATGGCTTGCGCTTCTTGCGGGTCGGATAGCCGAGCGTGGGCACGCCCCACGGGGTGACCGGATGGCGGCCCGCCGTGGTCGAGCCCTCGCCGCCCCCGTGCGGGTGATCGACCGGGTTCATGGCGGTGCCGCGAGTCTGGGGGCGCTTGCCGAGGTGGCGGCTGCGACCGGCCTTGCCGATGTCCACGTTCTGATGCTCACCGTGGCCGATCGCCCCGATCGTGGCTCGGCACTCGAGCTCGACCATCCGCATCTCACCCGAGGGCAGGCGCAGGGTCGCGCGCTTGCCCTCCTTGGCCACGAGCTGAATGGCCGCGCCGGCCGAGCGCCCCATCTGTCCGCCGCGGCCGGGCTGGAGCTCGACGTTGTGTACCGTCGTGCCGGTCGGGATCGCGCCCAGCGCCAGGCAGTTGCCGGTCGAGATGTCGGCGCCCGGTCCGTTCGCCACCGTGTCCCCGACGTTCAGCCGCTGCGGCGCGAGGATGTAGCGCTTCTCGCCGTCGAGGTAATGCAGCAGGGCGATGTAGGCGGTGCGGTTGGGGTCGTACTCGATGGCCGCGACCTTGGCCGGCACGCCATCCTTGCGCCGCTTGAAGTCGATCTTGCGGTAGAGCCGCTTGGCCCCGCCTCCGCGGTGGCGCGAGGTCTTGCGCCCGTGGGTGTTGCGCCCCCCGCTCTTGGTGAGGCCCTCGACGAGCGACTTCTCGGGGCGGTCCTTGGTGATCTCGACCTTGTCCGAGTAGGTGGCGAACCGCCGCCCCGGGCTTGTCGGCTTCTGCTTCTTGACGCGGGCCACGGCCTAGATCTCCTCGCCCTCGAACAGTGCGATCGAATCCTCGGGATGCAGCTGCACGACCGCCTTCTTCCAGGCGCGGGTGCGGCCCGAGGTGTAGCCGCGGCGCTTGGGCTTCGACTTCACGCTCGCGGTTCGCACGCCCTGCACGCGCACGCTGAAGACCTCCTCGACGGCCTGGCGGATCTGGGTCTTGTGGGCACGCGGGTGGACGCGGAAGGTGTACTTATTGGCCGCGAGCAGCTCGTAGCTCTTCTCGGACACCACGGGTCTGATGAGGACCTCGCGGGCGTTCACGAGGCCTCCTGTGCGCGCGCGCCGCCCCGGCGCGCCGGGGCCGCCGCGAGCTCGCCCAGGCGCTCGAGTGCCGGCTGCGAGAGCACGAGCCGCCGGGCGCCGATGATGTCGGCGACGGCGAGCGAGTCGACCGAGACGACGTTGACGCCGGGGAGGTTGCGGAAGGACTTGAGGCAACCGGCGTGGTCGTCGCCCGTGCCGAGGACGATCAGCGTGCTCGATCGCTCGTCACCGACGGCCTCCGCGGCACGCTTTGTCGAGGGCGTGGAGAAGTCGCTCGGATCGAGGACCGACAACGTGCCGCGCTCGGCGTGCACCGAGAGCGCGCAGCGCAGCGCCCGCCGGCGCGCCTTGCGGTTGACCTTGACCGTGTAGTGACGCGGCTTCGGCCCGAAGGCGACGCCGCCGCCGTAGCGCTGCGGACTCGACAGCGCGCCCACGCGAGCGCGGCCGGTGCCCTTCTGGCGCCAGGCCTTGGCCCCGGTCATCGCCACCTCGGCGCGCGTGAGCGTCGAGGCGTTGCCGCCGCGGCGAGCGTTGAGCTCCGCCCGCGTCGTCTCGTGGACGAGCGGCATGTGGAAGCGCTCGCCGAAGATCGCCTCGTCGAGGTCGAGGGTGCCGGAGCGGCCGACGTAGGGGGCGCTGATCGCCATCTCAGCGCTCGCTCCTGACCTCGACGCTGCCGTTACGAGGTCCGGGGACCGACCCACGTACGAGCAGCAGGTTGCGGTCGGGCAGCACCTCGACGACCTCGAGGCCGCGCTGGGTCACGCGCTTGTTGCCCATCTGGCCCGGGCCGCGGATGCCCTTGAAGGTCCGTGAAGGCGTGGCCGAGGCACCGATCGACCCCGGCGCCCGGACGTTGTGCGAGCCGTGGGTCACCGGGCCGCGACTGAAGTTGTGACGCTTGATCGTGCCCTGGAAGCCCTTGCCCTTCGAGGTCGCGGCGACCTTTACCTTGTCGCCCTTCTCGAAGGCCTCGACGGTCACCGTCTCGCCGACCTGGAGCTCGCCGGCCTCGTTGCGGAACTCCGCGAGGTGGCGCAGCGGCGGGGCGCCGGCCTTGGCCAGATGCCCGCGCTCGGCCTTGGTGATCCGCTTCTCGCTCACCGCGCCGTAGGCGAGCTGCACGGCCTCGTAGCCGTCGCGCTCGAAGGTGCGGATGCCCGTGACCGGGCACGGGCCGGCCTCGATCACCGTCACGCGCTCGACGCGCCCATCCTCGGCGAAGAACTGCGTCATCCCGATCTTCTTCCCGAGGATCGCCGCCATCTGGATCAGCGGACCCTCGAACGGCTGCGAAAACCAAGCAGGTCAAGGACGCAGGGGCGAAGCCTTGCTGGGGGCAAGGCGAGTCCCGAGGACGCCGAGATGCGCAGGTTTGCAGCGGCCGCCATCGGAATCACTCAAACGAGTTGGATTTGGATGTCGACGCCCGCCGGAAGGTGGTCCAGGCGCTGTAGCGAGTCGACGGTCTTCGGGGTCGGCCCGTGGATGTCGATCAGCCGCTTGTGGGTGCGGATCTCGTAGTGCTCGCGAGAGTCCTTGTCCTTGAACGGACCCCGGATCACGCAGTAGACGTTCTTGTCGGTGGGCAGCGGCACCGGGCCGGCGACCTTCGCGCCGGTGCGGTTCGCGGTCTCGACGATCTCGCGCGCGGCCAGCTCGATCGACTGGTGGTCGTACGCCTTGAGGCGGATGCGGATCTTGTTGTCGGTGAGGGCTGCCATGGGAAGGGGCCAGACGGTGGGCGGGGGGCCGAAGCCCCCGCGCCAACCGCTACTGAATGATCTCGGTCACCACTCCCGAGCCGACGGTGCGGCCGCCCTCGCGGATCGCGAAGCGCAGACCCTGATCCATAGCGATCGGCTGGATCAGCTCGATGTCCATGGCGACGTTGTCGCCCGGCATGACCATCTCCGTGCCCTCGGGCAGGTCGGAGACTCCGGTCACGTCGGTGGTGCGGAAATAGAACTGCGGCCGGTAGCCGTTGAAGAAGGGGGTGTGACGTCCGCCCTCCTCCTTCTTCAGGCAGTACACCTGGGCCTTGAACTTGGTGTGCGGCGTGATCGAGCCCGGCTTGCAGAGCACCTGCCCGCGCTCGATGTCCTCGCGGTTGACGCCACGGAGCAGGCAGCCCACGTTGTCGCCGGCCTGGCCCTCGTCGAGGATCTTGCGGAACATCTCGACGCCCGTGACCACGGTCTTGTCGGTCTGCTCGTTGATGCCCACGATCTCGACTTCCTCGCCGGTCTTGACGATGCCCTGCTCGATGCGGCCGGTGGCCACGGTGCCGCGGCCGGTGATCGAGAACACGTCCTCCACCGGCATCAGGAACGGCCGGTCGAGCGGGCGCTCGGGCTGGGGGATGTAGCTGTCCAGCGCCTCCGCGAGCTCGAGGATCTTCTGCTTGTACCCGTCGTCGCCCTCGAGCGCCTTGAGCGCCGAGCCGGTGACGAACGGGATGTCGTCGCCCGGGAACTCGTACTCGTTGAGCAGGTCCTTGACCTCCTCCTCCACCAGCTCGAGGATCTCCTCGTCGTCGACCATGTCGACCTTGTTGAGGAACACCACGATGTAGGGCACGCCGACCTGGCGGGCGAGCAGGATGTGCTCGCGCGTCTGGGGCATCGGCCCGTCGTTGGCGGACACCACGAGGATGGCGCCGTCCATCTGCGCCGCGCCCGTGATCATGTTCTTCACGTAGTCGGCGTGACCGGGGCAGTCCACGTGGGCGTAGTGGCGAGCGGTGGTCTCGTACTCCACGTGTGAGGTCGCGATCGTGATGCCGCGCTCCTTCTCCTCGGGAGCGTTGTCGATCTCCTCGAAGGTCTTGGCCTCACCGCCCTGGGCCTCTGCCAGGACGTTCGTGATCGCCGCCGTCAGCGTGGTCTTGCCGTGGTCGATGTGACCGATGGTGCCGACGTTGCAGTGCGGCTTGTCGCGCTCGAACTTCTCCTTCGCCACTGGGGGTGCTCCTTTCAGAAACTCTTAGAGGCGGCCTGTCGCGCTCGGGCGAAGGCGAACCTCGGAAACATACTC
>JACCTJ010000021.1 GCA_013812485.1 Thermoleophilaceae bacterium | reverse complement strand
CGGTGCGGGCTAGGGCTGGCGGGCCAGCTCGCGCTCGCGCTCCTCGAGGCTGCGCTCGCGCTCCTCGAGCTCCCGCTCGCGCTCGTGGTCCTCCTCGTCGCCGCCGCCGCGGGTCGAGTCGCCGCTGATCGCCCCCTTGAACTCGCGCAGGCCCTTTCCGACCGAGCGCCCGAAGTCGGGCAGGCGCTTGGGCCCGAGCACGATGAGGGCGATGATGAGGACGATGATGATCTCGAGTGGTCCGATGTTGGGCATGCGGCTTTCCTCCCGTGGGTGTCTGACCTCAGGTTACGCACGCAAGGCGCAGTCGGTTGTTAACGATTCGTTCCGAACCAGATGGCAGATCCCACGACCCCGCACGCCCGGATGCCACGCCCGAGCTTCGCCGGACCTTTGTCCTCGGCCTCGCACGGGGGCTCCGCCCCCTCGGCTTCGCCTCCCCCGCCGCCAGCATCGGCTTCGGCCTGCGTCCGCGGCCAGCTCGCTCTGGCGCGCCCCCGGACGCACGTGGCCGCGGAATCAGCCATCTAGGCTTCGGCGTGTGCGCATGACCCGCTCCCACTGGCAGCAGCTCGTCGACCACGCCGCCCGCGACGCCCCGAACGAGTGCTGTGGCTACCTCCGCGCCCGGCACGGGCGGGTCGACGAGATCACCGAGGCGAGCAACGCGCGCTCCTCCCCGTACGGCTACGAGCTCGAGGGCGCCGCGCTGCTGCGGGTCAACGAGCTCGACGACGAGGGCTGGGAGATCGGCGTCTACCACTCGCACCCGCGCAGCCCCGCCGAGCCCTCCCAGACCGACATCAACCTCGCGACCTATCCGCACTGGACCTACCTGATCGTCTCGCTCGCCGACCCGAACGCACCCGTCGTGCGCGCCTGGCGGATGGCCGACGGCCGTGTCGAGGAAGAGCCGGTCGACCTCGATTAGCGAGCCCGGCGACCCGGAGGGCGGCGACCCCGACCTCGTTACGACGCCGGCTCTCGTGTGCCCGCACTGCGGGGCTGAGCACCCGTCCGTCGAGCGCTTCTGCGCGGCCTGTGCGATGCCGCTGATCGTCGCGGGCGACGCCGGCGCCGCCGAGGCCCCCGAGAGCGAGGCTCACGCGCGCGCGCGTAAAATTCGCCCCGAGTACGCGCGGGGCGAACTAGTCCGGGTGGCCGGCGGGCGCAACCAGGCCGAGGCCGAGCTCATCCACGGCTTTCTGCTCGAGGAGGGCATACCGAGCCTCGTCCGCCGCTCCGCGGCCTTCGACGTGCCGGACTTCCTGGCCGCGGGGCAGCGCGACGTGCTCGTGCCCTCCTCGGGCGCGGATGCCGCACGGGAGCTGCTCGCCGAGGCCGACGCGGAGGTCGCGACCGGCCCCCGGGGCCGGTTGCACGAGCCGAAAAGCGACCCCGGCCGGCCGAGCGCTCCGCACGCGGCCCGGCTCGTGGCGGCGATCTTCGGCGGCGGTCTCCTGACCGCGGGCGTCGCCTGGCTGCTCGCGCGCGCGGGCGCCTGAGCGCGGCGAGCACGGCCGGTAGTCTGCCGCCATGGACTTCTCCCTCTCCCCGCGCGTCGAGGACCTGCGCGACCGCATCGCCGCCTTCATGGTCGAGCACGTGGAGCCGGTCGAGGGGGAGGCGCTGCGCGCCCTCGACGACGAGGTCCGGCCGGGCATCGCCTATCCGCGCGTTCTCGTCGACCTACGCGAGCGGGCCAAGGCCGAGGGCCTTTGGAACCTGTTCCTGGCCAACGAGCACGACGGCGTCGGGCTCACCAACTGGGAGTACGGCGTGCGCTGGCTGACGCCCCTGCTCGAGGGCGAGATCCGCTCCTGCTTCTCGATGACCGAGCCCGAGCGCGCCGGCTCGGACCCGACCAACCTCGCCACCCGGGCCGAGCGCGACGGCGACGAGTGGGTGATCGACGGGCACGAGTGGTTCACCTCGGGCGCGGTCGGCGCCGAGGTGGCGATCGTCATGGCGGTCACCGACCCGGACGCGCCGCCGCACCGGCGCGCCAGCATGATCCTCGTCCCGCTCGACGCGCCGGGCTTCAACCTTGTGCGGCCGGTGTCGGTGATGGGCCACGACGGCGGTCCCGGCCACTGCGAGATCCGTTACGAGCGCTGCCGCGTGCCCGCCTCCAACCTACTCGGCGAGCAGGGCAGAGGCTTCGCCATCGCGCAGGACCGCCTCGGCCCGGGGCGTATCCACCACTGCATGCGGGCCATCGGCGGCGCCGAGCGCGCGCTCGAGCTCATGTGCGAGCGCGCTATCGAGCGCGAGGCCTTCGGCGGCCCGCTGGCCGATAAGCAGTTCGTCCAGGACTTCATCGCCCGCTCACGGATCGAGATCGACGGCGCCCGGCTCATGACCATGCACGCCGCCTGGAAGATGGATACCGAGGGCAAGCGCGCCGCCCGGCAGGAGATCTCCGAGATCAAGGTCGTGGCCGCCAACGTGTTCATGGATGTGCTCGACCGCGCGATCCAGGTTCACGGCGCGCTCGGCGTCTCCGACGACCTGCCGCTCGCGCTGATGTGGCGCCAGGGCCGCTGGCTACGGCTCGCCGACGGCCCCTACGAGGTCCACAAGATGGCCATCGCCCTGCGCGAGCTCAAAGGGGCGAAGGCGCGGATGGACGAGACCGTCGCGGCGAGCCCGAACGGCGCCGGCCCCGAGGCGCAGCCGGTCGCCCCGTCGACCGTGGGCGCGCCGAGCTAGCGCCGGGCACGCCGTGGAGGTCGCCCTCAGCCGTGGCGCCGACCTCGGCCTGACCGAGGAGCAGCAGGACTTCGCCCGCGCGGTGCGGGACTTCTGCGCTCGCGAGTGCGGTCCGGGACGGCTCGCGGAGCTGACCGCGGGCTTCGACGACCTCCACAACTCTGGAATAGCACGCCGGATGGCCGAGCTCGGCTGGTACGGCGTCGCCGTCGATGAGGCCTACGGCGGGTCGGGCGGCGGACTGCTCGAGGCCTGCATCTTCCTCGAGGAGACCGCGCGCGGCGAGGCGCCGATCGGAGCCTATGCGGTCACGCTGATCGTGGCCGGAGCGCTCGCGCGCTTCGGCACCGAGGACCAGAAGCAGCGCCTGCTCGGCCACGTCGCCGCCGGAGGCGCGCTGGCCATCGCCATGTCGGAGCCCGAGGCCGGCTCGGATGTCGCCGCGCTTAAGACCCGGGCCGAGCGCTCGGACGGCGAGTGGGTCCTCGACGGGTCCAAGATGTGGTGCTCCTACGCGCACAAGGCGATGGAGATCCTGATCGTCTGCCGCACCGGGCGGGGGGAGTCCAAGCACGAGGGGCTGTCGATGATCTTCGTGCCGCGCGAGGCCGAGGGCCTCACCGTCACCCCGATCGAGACCCTCGGCGGAAAGGAGACCAACGAGCTCCACCTCGAGGGCTGCCGCGTGGGCGCGGACGCCCTGCTCGGCGAGGAGGGACACGGCTGGACCCAGCTGATGGCCGGGCTCAACTACGAGCGCGTGATTCTCGCCGCCTCGGCTCTCGGCCTGGCCCAGCGGGCCTTCGACGAGGCGCTCGCCTACGCCGGCGAGCGCCGCCAGTTCGGGCGGGCGATCGGCTCCTTCCAGGCCACCCAGCACAAGTTCGCCGACCTGGCCACCGAGCTCGTGCAGGCCCGGCTGCTCGTGCGCGCGGTGGCGAGCATGACCGACGCCGAGCCCGAGCGCATGCTCCCCCAAGAGGCCTCGATGGCCAAGCTCGCCTGCACCGAGCTGGCCAAGCGCTGCGCGCTCGAGGGCATGCAGATAATGGGCGGCTACGGCTACGCGACCGAGTACCCGATGGAGCGCTACCTGCGCGCCGCGGTGGTGACGACGATCTTCGGCGGGACCTCGGAGATCCAGAAGAACATCATCGCCAAGACGCTGGGGCTCTAGTAGGAGCGGCCACGGCCGTGCGCCGGGCCTGTTCTCGCGCTCCCGGCGACGGTAACGTGGCGGCCATCCACGTCGCCCTCGTAGCCAATCCCGAGTCGGGCCTCAACACCGATCGTGCCGCGCTCGAGGCGGAGCTGCGCTCGGCCGGGGCGGAGGTCGTCTGCTTCGACCTTGATCAGCTCGACGACGCGCGAGCCTGGGGGGTCGACCGCCTCGTGGTCGCGGGCGGCGACGGCATGCTCGGGCCGGCGGCGGAGGCGGCGCAGGCCGCCGGCGTCCCCTTTGCGCTGATCCCCACCGGGACGGCCAACGACTTCGCCCGCGGCATGGGACTCTCGCTCGACCTGGCGGAGGCCTGTCGCGTGGCGGTTCGCGGCCAGCGTACCCGGACCCTCGACCTGGCGCGGATGGACGGCCGGCCGTTCGTCAACACGGCGTCGGTGGGGCTGTCCGCCAACGCCGCCGACCGAGCCGTTCCGCTCAAGCGGGTGATCGGCCGGTTCGCCTACATGTTCGGAGCGGTATGGGCCGGATTCGTGGAGTCCCCGGTTCCGTGCCGGGTCACCTGCAACGGCGATGAGCTCTTCGCGGGCAAGGCGTGGCAGGTCATCGTGGCGAACTCAGGGCGCTTCGGCGCGGGCTCGAGCGTCGAGGAAGCCGACCCCGGCGACGGACTGCTCGACGCCACGGTGGTCCCCGCCGGATCGCGGGTCAAGCTTCCCCGCTACGCCTACGCGATGCGCCGCGGGCGCATCTCCTCCGCCGGCCAGGCCCGCCACGGCCAGGGCTGCCACGTGCACCTCGAGGTGCGCAAGGACGAGCCCTACAACGTCGACGGCGAGGTCTCCTGCCACGGGTCGGCCGACTTCCGCGTCGAGCGCGCGGCCGCTCGCATCGTCCTCGGCTGAGGGTCGGAACGCGGGCACAGGCGCGGGCCGGCCCTCGCTCTGACACCATGCCCGCCGATGGAGGGCGCCACCACAGAGGCCAACGGCATCGAGCTCGTATACGACAGCTACGGTGACGAGGCCGACCCGACCATCCTGCTGGGAACCCTGCTGGCGCCGCCACCGAGCGACCGGGCCGGCCACGAGCAGTTGGCGGTCGAGACCTGGAAGGCGATCGGCTCGCCGGGCTTCTCCTTCCGCGAGGAGCGCGTGCGCGGACTCGCGCGCCGGATCTGGGAGACGGGCTACGACCCCGCCGGAGTCGGGCGCCAGCTCATAGCCATTCAGGCCTCGGGCGACCGCACCGAGGCCCTGCGGACCGTCGAGGTCCCGACCGTTGTCATCCACGGCGACTCCGACCCGCTCGTCCAGCATCCCGGCGGCGCGGCGACCGCCGAGGCCATCCGCGGCGCCGAGCTCGAGACGATCGAGGGCATGGGCCACGATCTCCCGGGCGAGCTCTTCGACCGCTTCGCCGACCGCATCGCGGGGCTCGCTCGACGCGCCGACGCGCACGCCACCGCCGCGGCGAGCTGATCGGCCCGCCCGGGTCGGGGACGCCTCAGCCCCGTAGGCGCGAGCGCTCGCCGCCCCTCGCACAACGACGACCAGCTCGGCCTCTGCGAGAAGCTCGTCTTCGAGGCCCCGACGCTCGCACCCAAGCGGCTGCCATCGCGTGCCCGGAGATCGAAAGGTTGAGCGCAACAACAGCTGGCCACGACGGCGGCGGAGGGCGCAACACCGAGCGCCAGTAGAGGACCGGGGAGGCTCGCGGCGGCTTCGGCCGTGCCGGGCTCGCTCAGGCCAGGACGGGGACCGCGTCCGAGGCGATCGCCTCGATCTGCGCGGCGGCACGCTCGAACTCCTCGTCGGCCAGCACCGGCGTGCCGTCGAAGGGGAGCTCGCGCTGGAGCTCGAGCCACGACCGGCAGCCGCCGTACTCGGGGCGGACCTTGACGGTAACCGGCCGCGGGATGCGGTAGGTGCGCAGGAGCATCACGTGGAGGGGGTGGCGCGGCTTCCAGCGCAACCGCTTCTCGGCGTAGTCGCTGGTCCACACGTGGTAGGGCGTGAGCGCGTCGACGCAGCGCGGGTCGGTGATCAGATAGCTCGCGGCGACCTCGGCGAAGGCGCGCACGCGCACCCGGCCGGGCTGGTCGATGCCGCCGTCCTGGGTCAGGGCGGAGGCCGGCGGGTCGCCGTCGGGCCAGACGCCCTCCTCGAGCGCTCGGTCGAGCTCGGGGCGGTGGGACTCCCGCACGAGATCGCCGTGCTGGTGGTCGAAGGTGGGGTAGAGGAAGAAGCGGTCGTGCTCGATCTCGAAGTGCTTGTTCTCCTCGCGGATGCCACCCTTGCGCAGCGTGATGAGCTGCTCACCCTCGGCGAGGGCGCGCACGGTCACGGCCCATTCTTTGAAAGCGATCGGCATGTTGAGAAAGGGTGCTGCGTCGCGCCGGACGGGGCTTTCCAAAGGGCGCGGGCCGCGCATGTTAGGGCGCGAGCGAGCAAAGGTCAAGAAATTCGTTCGCGAGGGCGCGCGCGCGCCCTGTGCCGGTCCTGCCCGCCCCGACTACGAGCGCTCGACCGAGTCGATCACCGCCGCGAAGTCGGCCTCGCCCTGGCCGCGCGCCTCGGCCTCGGCGTAAAGGCGCTCCGCCGCGCGCGCGAGGGCGGGCTCAATCCCGAGCGCGTCCGCGCTGGCCACGGCGTGGCGCACGTCCTTGAGCATGTGCGAGAGCCGGAACAGCGGCTCGAAGTCGCGCTCGTGCATCGGCGTGGCCTTGAGCTCGAGCATGCTCGAGGCGCCGGAGCTCGCCTCGACGACCCGTACGAAGGCATCGAAGTCGACGCCGGCCGCCGCGGCGA
>JACCTJ010000020.1 GCA_013812485.1 Thermoleophilaceae bacterium | reverse complement strand
AGTCGATCAGCCGTATGGCGGGCTCGCAGCACGGAGTGCGGCTCGAGCCGGAGGACCTGATCGGGGCGGCTCATGCAGCGGGGCGCCCGGCGGCCGAGCGCACAACGCTGTACGAGCTGCGCGAGCGACACGAGCTCGTCGCCGCGGCGGCTTAAGAGCCGGCTTCGGCTCGCCGTGTGCGCGCGGCTCCCTCGGTCAGACGAGCACGATGATCAGTATCACCACCAGGACGGCAAGCAATGTGAGCCCTATGAGCCAGCCCGCCAGCGAGGCGAACGCTCCTATGATTCGTCTTACGATCCCGCGGCGCGGCGGTCGCTTCTCCTCGTAGACCACCGGCTCCTCGCGCACGACTTCTCTTCGTCTGGCCATCTTGGTCCCTCCTTTGTCTCGGCCGCGCGTGACGTGCGGCCCGCTTCCACAGCTCCTAGCTCGCCGCCGAGGCAGCGCCCGACCGGCCGCGGCCCGTGCGCCCTCGGGTGCGCCTCCCGAACTGCGTGCCGAGGGGCCGGGCCACCCGTCGCGAGCGACGCGTCAGCGCGCCTGGGGCGCGGGTTGGGTCTCTTCTACCTGCTCGCGTTGAATCAGGTCTTCGACTGAGCGGCGCAAGTCGGAGCTCTCCCCCGAGAGGAGTGCGATCGCCAGCACCGGTAGCAGGATCGACAGGACCGCAGTGAGCACGCCGAGTAATAGGCCGGCCTGTGCCTTGCCGCGGTGAGCGGCCCCGCGTCCACTCGGGCTCGCGCCGCGACCGGCTTTGCGCTTGCCCATCACGCCGAGCACGATGGCGGCGATTCCGAGGAGGAGGGAAAGCGGGAACAGGGTACCGAGCGAGAGAACGAGGACGACGAGCGCCAGCACACCGACGACGAGCGCGGCGATGGCGACGACGTTGCTCCGCGGGCGCTCGGGCGAACGCTCTCGGTCTCGCTCGGGCGAACGCTCTCGATCTCGCTCGGCGAGCGGCGTATCTCGCTCGGTTCGGGCCTCTCCCGCGGGCCGCAGTCCTCCGGGCCCATTGGCACCTTGGGCAGCTGTGAAGCTATGTCCTCGTTGGTCGTTCATCGCTCCCTCGGGTCGGGATGGTCTTCCTCGGTCTGAGTCTCCCGCCGCTCGACCTCGCCGGTCTCCGACAGGTATTCCGTGGTCACGTGTCGCCGGACACGCCGACGAGGCGCTTCGCTGGCGGGCGCACCCTCCCCATCCGCCGTCTGCTGAGCGGTCCGGCTCCCCTCGCCGGAGGAGGTGCCTGTCGCAGCCGCGGTGGTTGGGCCGTCAAGCTCGCGCGACTGTCGGTCATCCGGCGGCGGGCCACTGGACCCGACGGGCCCTTGGCGGCCGCTGGGTGTCGCATCGCGGTCGCGGTCGCCAACTCCGTCGGGCTCGTGGCCCTCATGCGCCCCGCGCGGGTCACCCACGCCCGGTTCGGGCACCCCGCGTTGCTCACTCGCGCGCCCTTCGGGCGCCCGGGGCTCGCCGCGTTCGCGCCGCTCACGCGCCAAGCGCTCCTCACTCGGGGGCCCCTCGCGCGTCGAGCGCTCCGAAGCCTCCTCGCGCGCGCCTTCTCTCGGTCCGCCCGAGGAAGCCGACTGCCCCGCCGCCGGTCGCTCCCGTTCGTGAGGCGGCGCCTCGCGACGGTCGCGCGGCGGCGTGTCCGCATGCGCGTGCTGGGTCGAGTCGTCCCGTCTCTCACGCCGGTGGCGCCACTCCTCCCGCGCTGCCTCGCTCACGTCGCGCGCCGCCCGGCCGACCACGGAGCGCAGCCGTCCCGTCCCGCCCGACCCTTCGCCGCTGCCTACTGAGCTGCGCTCATCCGCGTCGCGCGCGCGGTCAAGGCCGTAGTAGCGATGGAGCTCCGCCTCCTCCTCGGCGTCGAGCTCGCGCGGGCTGTCGAGCCGAGGCGCGTCCTTGACGGTGCGCTTGTCGTAGCCCACCGTCACCCGGTCATGGTCCCTCAGATCGGCGCCCGCGAGAGGCACGAGCGACAGGCTGTTGCCAAATAGGCCGGTGTTGACCGCCGCCCAGGCCGGCTCGTCGCGATCGTCGAGGTAGACCTCCTCGATGTCGCCGATCTTGTCGCCGTCTGTGTCGACGACTTTCTTGCCCCGCCATGCGCTGTGATCCTCTGCGTTGCTCATACCCCTCCTCCTTGCCCCCGGGTCGTCTGCGGGCACGGTCGTCCGACTCGCGTGGCGCTGTCTTTCAGCTTGTCGGCTGCCGGATCCGCCATCTCGCATCCTCTCCTCGAGTCGCCTCCCTATGAAGCGTTATCTCCACGAACGCGACGGCGTACACGGCGTTGGACGTTCTCGTCCTAGTCGTTTGACGCGGGCGCAGGGCAGTTGTGAGGGCGAAGGGCCCAGAGAAAACTCTTGGGGATGTCCCCCTACCGAAAGAGGTCCTCGTCCAGAGGGCGTCGGAGCACGGCCGCGCCCGGGCCGTCCTCCTCGGTGACGTAATGCCCGAGGCCGGACACGCGCACCGCCGGCTCGCCCGAGTCCTTGCTCCGAGCAAGGTCGGCGGCCCCTGCCACGGCGTCGGCGACGGCGATCACGGTGGCGCGCATCTCCCTCTCCTGAGCGTCCTGGCGCCCGCGCCAGTCGTCGAGCGCGACGAAGCCGGCGGCTCCGATGGCGACGTCGGTCTGGCCGAGGCGCCACGCACGGCCGAAGGTGTCGGTGACGAGCACTCCGGGACGGACTCCGCGTACGGCGGCGATGCGTTCGCGCAGCTCCCGGGCGGAGCGATCGGGATCCAAGGGCAGTAGGACGAGCTCGTCGGCCGCCGCCGCGTTCGAGGCGTCGACCCCGGCGTTGGCGCAGACGAGCCCGTGGTGGGTCCGGCAGACGAGGACGCCGCGCTCGGCGCGCACGAGCTCGGCGGACTCGCGCAGCACGACCTCGACGTGGCGCGGGTCCTTGCCGTGCTCGGCGGCGAGGGCTCGGGCGTGCTCGCCGGGCGCCACCTCGCTCAGTCGCACGGTGCGTCCCTCGGCCTTCGAGATCGCTTTGTGAGCGATCACGACCACGTCGTCGTCGGCGAGATCCGGCGGGGCGGCGGCGCCGATCAACGCGCCGAGGTCGTCGCCGGCGAGGATCTCGGGCAGACGCCCGAGCGAGAGGATGGTGATCGCCAGCGCTAGACCCCGGTCGGCAGCGAGAGCGCCGCCGTGGTCCGCGTGCGGCGGGCGACCGCGGGATCGGCCTCGCGGAGGCGGGCCGCGAGGGCGCTCAGATCCTCGGGGGTGTCGACGTCGTGCGCGAGGCTGGTCACCCGCTCCACGGCGTGCGCGACGGTCGCCGTCTCGGCCGCGGCGAGGTGCCGCGCACAGCTGTCCGGCCCGAAGCCGGGCGCGATCGCGTCCGGAGGCGAGAGCAGGAGCGCGTTGGTGCCCGTGCCATGGCGATCGGGCACGATCGCCATGCCCGTGCCCGCGTCCGCCGAATGTCGCAGCAGCTTGTCGACGTCGTCTGAGCTCAGCAGCGGGGTGTCGCCGGGAACGAGCAGCACGCGCTCGCATCCGGCGCGCAGCGCGTCGGCGATGCCGAGGGCGGCGGCCGGGGACTGGCCGGCCTGCTCGGGGTCGGCGATGACCGCGGCGCCCGCCTCGACACCCACCGCGGCGGCGCGGGGTTCGGCGGTCACGACCGCCACGCCTTCGAGCTCCTCCGCCTCGAGCAGCGCCTCGAGCACGTCACCGAGCATGGCCTCCGCCAGCGCGGCCCGCTCCGCGGGCTCGAGACGGGCGGCGAGTCGCCCCTTGGCGGCGGTGAAGCTCTTGACGGGAAGGACGGCGAGCGTTCGCATCGGCGGTCGCGACGCTCGAATCTAACGGGCGGCGAGCGAGCGCGCCAAGTCGAGCGTGGCCGCGGCCACGCGCTCGCGCGCTTCGGGCGTGTCCATCAGCGTGTCGAGCTCGAGCGCCGGCAGGCCGGCCACCGGCTCGTCGGCGACGAGGCCGTCGATCACGTCGGCGTAGGCGTCGGCGACGCCCTGCGCGCTCGGCGCGATGCCGGCGTGAGCGCAGAACGCCTCGGTCGGTCCCTTGACCGCGCGACCGCCCACGAAGGGGCTGACGGCCACGATCGGCGCGCGCGCCTCGGCCAGCGCGTCCCGCATCCCCGGCACGGCCAGGATCGGCCCGATCGAGATCACGGGGTTGGAGGGACCGATCACGATCGCCTCGGCGGCGGCGAGCGCCTCGAGCACCTCCGGTGTCGGCCGGGCCGCCTCGACGCCGCGCAGCTCGACCTCCTCGACCGGGCCGGCTGCCCCGTCCACGATCATGAACTCCTGGAACGCTCGCCAGCGTCCGCGCGCTCGCACGTGTGTGCGTACCGGCTCGTCGGTCATGGGCAGGACGCGCGCCGAAAGCCCGAGCCCGGCGACGACCTTCGCGTGCGCCTCCGTGAGGCGGAGGCCGGCGTGCAAGAGCTCGGTCCGCATCAGGCACAGGGCCAGATCGCGGTCACCGAGGCGAAACCACGTGTCGCGGCCGGCCCAGGCGAGCCCGTCCATCACCGCCCAGGTGTCGTCGCTGATCCCGTAGCCGCGCTCGTCGAGCACGGCGGCGAGCGCGTAGGCGATCAGGTCGGGGTCGGGTGAGACGTGGGCGCCGTAGACCTCGACGTCGTCCCCGGTGTTGGCGATGACCGCGAGCTCATCGCCTCCGACGACGTCGAGCATCCCGCGCGCGAGCTTGGCCCCGCCGGTCCCCCCGGCGAGGACCGCTACCACCGAGGCTCGTCGAGGCCGGAGAGCGTGATGCCGGCGGTGACCTTGTTGCGCGCGTTGATCGAGATGAGGAGCGGCGTCAGCCCCTCGACGAGACGCGCCGTCTCGAGCGCACCGGCGTTCACCGGCCGCAGTCCCGGGATCTTCTCGATGATGTCGGCGACCGCTCGCTTCGGATCACGCGAGTCCCCGCAGATGAGCACGTCCTCGTCGAGCTCGTGGTCGAGGTCGGTGAGAGCGTGGCCGGCCACCGTGTGCAGGGCGCTGATCACGGTCACGCCGTCGGGCACCATCTCCTGAGCCTGCTCCGCCGCCGAGCCCTGGGGAACGCCGAGCAGCCGCGTCGCCCTGCCGGAGATCGCCGCCGCGAGCGGCACGGTGGCGTCGACGAGGATCTGGCGGGGGCGCAGCACCTCGCGCAGGTTGGTCAGGTTCTCCGACTGAGCCCGGAAGGGGACGGTGAGGAAGACGACTTCGCCGCGGGGAACCGCCTCGGCGTTTTCCAGCCCCTGGATCTCGCCCTCTGGAATGCGTTCCCGGGCCTTCGACGCTGCCTCCCGAGCGCGGTCGGCGCCGCGTGAGCCGATGATCACGGGGACCCCCGCTCGCGCCAGCCGTAGGGCGAGTCCGAAGCCGAGCGCGCCGGTGCCGCCGACGATGGGAATGGGGGAGGGGCTCACGCGGGCCGCGAGCCTATCGAGGCGCGTGCGGCGGCCCTTCGGCGCACCCGCTCTGAGATCGCCCGGAGTAGGCTGGCCGCCCATGAGGCTCGAGGGACACGCGGCGCTCGTCACCGGCGGCGGAAGTGGCATCGGCGCGGCCACCTGCCGCGAGCTCGCTGCCGAGGGGGCGCGCGTGGCCGTGACCGACCTAAACGCCGGTACCGCCCAGGCCGTAGCCGGGGACCTCGACGGCGCCGCCTACGAGCTCGACGTGCGCTCGACCGCCTCGATCGCCGCCGCCGTCGCGGCCGCCGAGCGCGATCTCGGTCCGCTCGAGGTGCTCGTCAACAACGCGGGCTACGACGAGTTCGGGTTCTTCGCCCGCACCGACGAGGCGGTGTGGGATCGGGTGCTCGCGGTCAACCTGCGCGGGACCATCGCCGTCACCCACGCCGTCCTGCCCGGCCTGCAGGAACGTCGTCGCGGGCGGATCGTCAACGTCGCCTCCGAGGCGGGCCGGGTGGGCTCGCGCGGCTCGGCCATCTACTCGGCGGCCAAGGCCGGAGTCATCGGCTTCACCAAGACCATTGCGCGCGAGGCCGCGCGCTACGAGGTCACCGCCAACGCCGTCGCCCCGGGCCCGATCGAGACGCCCCTGCTCATGGCCGCGCCGGAGCAGCTCGGCGAGATGGGGGAGCGGCTGGTCCAGGGCATGGTCGGCGCGACCCAACTCGGCCGCCTCGGCCAGCCCGACGAGGTGGCCG
>JACCTJ010000010.1 GCA_013812485.1 Thermoleophilaceae bacterium | reverse complement strand
CGAAGGCGGCAACTCCCTCGCGGAAGTCCTCGCTGCGAAAGCACGACTCGCGCAGCTCGACGAGCTCGCGCTCGAGGTCGTCGGGGAGGCGGCCGGGGTGCTCGCGCAGCGCCCGCAGGATGCGCTTGTTGCCCGAGAGCGAGAGCGGCGCGTTGGCCGCGATCTCGCCGGCCAGCGAGACGCCGGCCTCCGCGAGCTCCTCCGGCTCGACCACCTGGTTGACGAGCCCGATGGCCAGCGCCCGGTCAGTGTCGATGCTGCGCCCGAGGTGGAAGAGCTCGTTGGTGGCCGCGAGCCCGCAGGTCTCGACGAACCTGCGCAGGCCGGTGTGCGAGTAGATGAGGCCCAGCTTCGCCGGCGGCATCCTGACCTTGATGCCGCGCGCGGCGACCCGCAGGTCGGCGGTCACCGCGAGCTCGAGTCCGCCGCCGATGGCGTGCCCGTTGAGGGCGGCGACCACCGGGAACGGATAGCGTTCGAGCGCCTCTATGGCATCGTGGAAGGGATGGCCGACCAGGCGCTCGGCCTCGTCGGCGAAGCGCTCCGGATCCTGAAAGTCACCGATGTCGTAGCCCGCCGAGAACATCGCGCCCTGGCCGGTGATGAGCAGACAACGGGCCTCGAGCCGCCCGCAGGCCTCGGCCAGGGCGTCGAGCAGCTCGTGGTCGAGCGCCCCGCGCTTCTCGGGGTTCAAGATCGTGAGCCGCGCCACGCCCGGCGCGGGCTCGTCGAGCAGGAGCTTGCCGGAGGCCAGCCGCTCGCCTTCCTCCTCGGGTCGCTGCGGCGGAGCTCTCACTCGGCGCGGCACCATAACGACCGTGCATCGAGATCTCGCCGTGATAGTGCTCGCCCGCGACGAGGCCGAGCGGCTGCCGGCCACGCTCGCCGGCCTCGGCTGCGCCTTCCCGGGCCCGCGGACCGTCGTGGCCGACGACGCCTCGGGCGACGACACCGCCGTCATCGCACGCGGCGCTGGGGCCGAGGTCGTGAGCTCACCGCGTGGGCTCGGCAAGGGAGGGGCGGCGACGCCATGGCCATCGACGCCCATCGCGCCGGGCTGCGCCTCGTCGAGGTCGCTCGCGCTCGAGCACCGGGCGAGTGGCCGCGACCTTCGCGGCTTCCTCCACCGCGGCCGCCAGCTCGTCGACGTCCTGCGGGTCGCGCGGCGCGCCGGCGGGCGTTAGGTTTCGCCGCGCGTGATCCTCGGCATCGACCAGGGAACGACGGGCACCACCTGCCTCGTCCTCGACGAGCACGCGCGGGTCGTGGGGCGCGCCGCGCGCGAGCACGAGCAGCACTTCCCGCGACCGGGCCGGGTCGAGCACGATCCCGAGGAGATCTGGGACAAAGTGCAGGCCACCGCACACGCCGCGCTCGAGGACGCCGGAGTCGACGCCGCGGCGCTCGAAGCCATCGGGATCACCAACCAGCGCGAGACCGCCCTGGTCTGGGACCGCGACTCCGGCGAGCCGCTGGCCCGCGCGCTCGTGTGGCAGGACCGCCGCACCGCCGAGCGCTGTGAGGAGCTGCGCGAGGCCGGTCACGAGGAGACATTCCGCGCGCGCACGGGGCTCGTGCTCGACTCCTACTTCAGCGCAACGAAGTGGGAGTGGCTGCTGAGCGAGGGCGGCGTCGACCCGGATCGCGCGGCGCTCGGGACGATCGACTCGTGGCTCGTGCACAAGCTCTGCGGCCGTCACGCCACGGACCACTCGAACGCGTCGCGGACGCTCGTCTTCGACATCCACAAGCGGCGCTTCGATCCCGAGCTGTGTGAGCTCCTGTCAATCCCGCCCGAGGCCCTGCCCGAGCCGCTGCCCAGCGCCCACGTCTACGGTGAGACCGACGCTCTCGGCGGCGGGCGGGCCGTCCCCGTGGCCAGCCTGGCGGGCGACCAGCAGGCCGCGCTCTTCGGCCAGGGCTGCCACTCCCCGGGGGGCGCCAAGACCACCTACGGGACCGGCTCATTCGTGCTCCAGAACACGGGCGGCGAGCCGCCTCCGCTCGCCCACGGCCTGCTCTCGACGCTGGCCTGGACGCTCGGCGAGGAGCGGACGGACTACGCCGTCGAGGCGAGCATCTTCGTCACCGGCGCGGCGGTGCAGTGGCTGCGCGACGGGCTCGGGATCATCGAGGAGGCCGCCGAGACCGAGTCCCTCGCCGGCTCGCTCGCGTCGAACGACGGCGTCTACTTCGTCCCCGCGCTCACCGGGCTGGCCTCGCCGCACTGGGATCCCTACGCGCGCGGGACGATCGTCGGCCTCACCCGCGGCAACGGCCGCGCCCACCTCGCGCGCGCGACGCTCGAGGCCATCGCCTACCAGACCGTTGACGCCGTGCGGGCGATGGAGGACGCCTCCGGCGAGCCCCTCGACGAGCTCCGCGCCGACGGCGGCGCGGTCGAGAACGCCTGGCTGATGCAGTTCCAGGCCGACGTACTGGGGGTCCCGGTGGTCGTGCCCGAGACGATCGAGACGACGGCGCTCGGCGCGGCCTGCCTGGCCGGGGTCGCGGTCGGGACCTGGACCGAGGAGGACGTGCGGAAGCTGTGGCGCGAGGCCGCGCGCTACGAGCCGAACATGTCGGACGACGAGCGCGAGAGCCTGCTCGCCGGCTGGCACGCGGCGCTCGGACGGGCCAAGGGGGAGCGGAGCTAGAAGGGCCCGGAACGACCTGCGTGGTAACCGATGCGCCCCGCCCGGGTAGTGAGCAGGGAGTGAAGGAGCAGGTCTACAAGGACGAGCGCCCGGCCGAGCACTTCGCGCGCTTTCACGATCGTGTCCGGCGCGGGCGCCCCGACTGGGCGTACGAGTTCGTGCGCCTCGTGTTGACCCCGTACCTCGGCCTGTTCTTTCGGACCCGGGTGATCGACTCGGACAAGGTCCCCACGGAGGGCGCGGTGATCGTCGCGCCCAACCACTTCTCGTTCCTCGACCACTTCTTCGTCGCCGTCTACCTGCGCCGCAAGGTCCAGTTCCTGGCCAAGTCGCAGCTCTTCAAACCGCCGATGCAGTTCATCTACAGCCACGGCGGGGTCTTTCCGATCCTGCGCGGGCGTCGCGACGAGGAGGCGTTCAGGACCGCTCACACGGTCCTCGGGCGGGGCGACATCGTGGTCATGTACGCCGAGGGCGGGCGCTCGCGCTCGGGCGATCTCGGTGAGCCCAAGCCCGGCCTCGGGCGTCTGGCCCTCGAGTCAGGAGCGACCCTCGTGCCGACCGCGATCTACGGGTCGGAGCGGGCGCGCAACTGGAGGAGGCTCCAGTTCCCCAAGGTGACCGTGCAGTTCGGCGACCCCGTGCGCTTCGACCGGGTCGAGTCTCCCTCGCTCGAGCAGTCGCAGGAGGCCTCAGAGCTCGCCTTCGAGGAGATCTCCGGCCTCCACGGCGCGCTCCAGCGCAACGGGCGCCGCAGGGCGGTCCGGGCGGCCCGGGCGGCCCATCGGGGCGGCGGGAGGCAGGCGGCCACCGGGTGACGCCACCGCCGCGTGCCGTCGCGCGCGCTGAGGCGGGTTTACCCACCGCGAGGGGCAGGGTAGTTCTCGGCCGGATGAGCGAGACCTCCGAGCACGAGGCCGATCCCCCCAGCGAGGACGAGGGCAACCCCACCGACGAGGAGCTCGACGTCGAGGGCCCGAACGAGTCCGCTCCGGGTCACCACCCCGACGAGGACGACCGCGAGGAAGCCGCCGACCCGCCGCCGGCCGCCGAGTAGGGCGGGCCTCCCTAGCGCCCCGCCGGATCCTCGGTAGGGTCGCCCTCGCCGCCTCCGAGCGGCGCGGTCTCGTCGGTGCGGTCGATGTTGTCGGCGTCCCCGTAGGCCGCGCCGGAGCGAGCCGACTCCGGCTCGGGGATGCCGCGGTCGTGGCCGCCCTCGCCGTGCTCGGCGCTCTCGATCAGGTCGGCCTCAGCCTGCTCGAAGCCCTCGGCGTAGCCGCCGCCGCCCTCCTCGACCGGGCGCTGAGCCGGGTCGACGTCGTCCTCGGGGTCGACGCGGCCACCGATGGCGCCCGCCTCGGCGGCGGCGGCATCAGCCTCGGCGTCGACGCGATCGCGGTCGGGCTCGGGAAGGCGGTCGGGGGTGCGGTCCATGTAGGTCTCCTCCGTGTCGATGGTCTTCGCAGGGCCAGCTACCCGCCGCGCCACCCGCTCAAGCCGGGCTCGCGCCGTGAGAGACTTTCGCGCCGATGCCCTCGCGCCTCTTCGCTCCCGGCCTGCTCGACGGCCAGGTGCCGATCGTCACCGGCGGCGGCAGCGGGCTCGGGCGGGCCACCGCGCACGAGCTCGCGGCGTGCGGAGCGCACGTCGTGGTGGCCGGGCGCCGTCTCGAGCCGCTCGAGGAGACCGCCGCGGCCTGCGAGGGCGGCCGGGCCACCGCGATTTGCTGCGACGTGCGCGAGGAGGACCAGTCGAGGCCGTCGAGAACCGGATGCGCGTGCTCTCGATCGAGTGGTCGCGCTTCAACATCCGGCTCACGGCGCTGGTGTCGGGGCACTTCGACACCGATGCGCTCGAGAAGTAGCCGGGCTCGGTGCGCGAGAGCTCGGGCACTCGGTCCCGCTCGGGCGCCTCGGCCGGGTCGAGGAGCAGGCCTGGCTCGTCGCCTACCTGGCCTCCCCCGCGGGCGACTACTTCTCCGGGACGACGCTCACGCTCGACGGCGCGCGCGACAACTGGGTCGGCCCCTGGCCCCCGGCGGCGATGGCCGACCCGCAGGGCCGCCCGCTGGCCGAGGCGCGGACCGAGCCCGCGCCGCCCGCTCCCCGGAGTAGCGCGTTCAGCCGCGCGCGGGGACGAGCGCCTCCTGGAGCTCGAGCAGCCGCTCGGCGTCGGGACCGGCGGTGACGTGGATCTCCTCGGGCTCGTAGACGTAGTCGATCACCCGCAGGGCCCGAAGGCGCTCGAGGACGTAGGCGAAGGCGCGTCTCACGCGCGGGCTCGGGTACACGCGCGCGATGTCGAAGGAGAAGCCGGTGGAGTGGGGCGAGTAAGGGCGCGGCGGCTCGCCCCGAGCCCGGCCCGCGGCCGCGAGCCTGCGCCCGTAGGCCTCGCCGCGGGCAGCGTCGGTCACGCGCAGGCCCGAGCGCCCGGCCACGCGGTCGACCTCCTTGGTGATGTAGAGCAACGCGGCCACCGCCTCGGGGCGCAGGCCGCGGTAGAGGCTGGGGTCGGGTGCGGCCTCCGCGCCCGCCCCGAGCGTGCCGAGCGCCGGGTCGAGGACGAAGCCGAGGCGCTCGGGATCGTTCGGGAGCGCAACGAGGTCACCGTCACCGAAGGCCTCGGCCATCGTTTCGGGGTCCGGAAGGGACTCGGTCTCCTGCGGCGGGCGCAGCACGAGCTCGCCGCTCGGCTGGAGCGAATGCAGGCGCTCGAGGCGGGACAGCTCGGTCCGGTCGTCGCGGTGCAGGCGCATGATCTCGCGCGCGGCCTCGACCCGCAGCAGGTACGAGCGCGAGTCGTCGCCGAAGTCGGCGAGCAGCGAATAGGCGCGCCGGTTCTGGAGCGGCGAGGAGTCGTAGAAGAGTCGCGCGTAGCTCACCTCGTAGGCCTCGACGGTGGCGCGCACGGTTCGCCGCGGCCGGGCGGGCGCGACGTAGGCTTCGATCACCTGCTCGAGGTTGCCGAGGCCCATGTGGTAGGAGACGACCGCGAGGTCCTCGCGGCCCAGACGGCGCTCGGCGATGGCCAGGTAGCGCGCGGCGCCGTCGAGCGAGCGGACCGAGTCGTAGCGCTCGTCGACCGCCCGGCGCCGGCGCGCGAGACGGGCGATGCGTGTGGGCGCGGCGCGGCGGGCCTGCCGCGAGCGCGCCCGCCGGCGCTGGCGCTCGATCGCGCGGGTGAGGCGCTTCGAGCCCTCGAGGTCGACCGACATCCCCAGCAGTCCCGTGGCCGTCTCGGGGAGGATCTGGCCGAGGCCCACGGCGCCCTCGGGATCGTCGCCGGCCGCGACCTCCGGCCGGCCTGCGCTCTCGAGCATGACCAGCGCCTCGAGCGTGTCGGGCTCGACGTCGTGGCGCTCCGCCGCCGCCTCGACGCCCGAGCGGTAGCGGGCGACCCGCGCCGCGCTCGCCCCGGCGCCGCCTGGGCTGAAGGCATACAGAGGGTGCGCGTAGCCGTCGCGTCCGCGCTCGAGGAGGTCATCGGGATCGCCGTCCTCGAAGGCGAAGGGCTCGAACTCGGCCACGTCGGCGATCGAACCGGTCCCGGCGGGGCCCGGCGGCACCGAGATCCCCTCCGGCCGACCCTCGAGCAGCCCGCCCGCTGCCGCCAGGGCGAGGGCGAGGGCCAGGCC
>JACCTJ010000003.1 GCA_013812485.1 Thermoleophilaceae bacterium | reverse complement strand
ACCGCAGGGTTGCGAGCGGTCGGAAGCATCCTCCTGGCCGGGTTGCTGCTCGGGCCACCGCTGGCCGCCCGGCTCGTCTGCCGGACCTTCTGGCCGATGGTCGCCGTCGCTGCCGGGCTCGGAGCTGCGTGCGGTCTGGGTGGCCTCTATCTCACCTGGCACCTCGCCATCGGCGCAGGACCGGCGATCGTGCTCGTGGTGGCCTTGGTGGTCGGGCTCGCAGCGCTGGCCGGCGCCGGCGGCCCGAAAAGGGAGGCACGGGGCCGCGCTGTACGCGGCGCTCTGGTTCGGTAGCCTCCGACAGAGAATGCGAACGAGTCTCATTATCGTCAGGTGCGGGGTGCTCGGCGCGGCCGTTTGGGCGCTGGCCGGCTGCGGTGCGTCGGCCGGGTCGGCACAGGACGGACAGCGATCGCAGGTCGTGGCCACGACGATGCAGGTCGCGGACTTCGCACGCGAGGTCGGCGGCGACCGGGTCGAGGTCACAGGCATTCTCGACGCTGACACCGAGCCCCACGACTACGAGCCGACGCCGAGCGACGCCGAGGCCGTGTCCGAGGCCGATCTCGTGGTCTCGAACGGGGCGAACCTCGACGACTGGCTCGGCGACCTGCTCGAGCAGGCCGGCGCCGACGCCCCACGGGTCCAGGCGGCACGCGGGGTGGCCCTGCTGCCCACCGATGAGGAGGGCTTCCCGGGCGACCCCCACGTCTGGCACGACCCGGATGCCGCTGCTCGAATGGTCGACAACATCGCGGCCGGCCTGATCCGTGCCGACCCGGCTGGCCGAGGTGCCTACCGGCGGCGCGCTGTGGCCTACAAGCGACGAGTCGACCGCATGGCGGCGACGATCCGGGAGAGCTTCGCCCCGATCCCGCCCGAGCGCCGCGACCTCGTGACCTCGCACGACGCGTTCGGCTACTTCGCACGCGCCTACGACGTCAACGTGGTGGGGAGCGTCCTGCCCGTTGTGACCACCGAGGCCGAGCCCTCGGCCCAGCAGATCCGGGCCCTTGTCGATGAGATCCGGGCCGAGGGTGTGCGGACCATCTTCACCGAGGAGGCCGTCGAGCCAAGGCTCGAGCGGCGCGTAGCCGAGGAGGCTGGGGCGAGCGTGTCGACGTCCCTGTACGCCGACGTTCTCGGCGGTCCAGGGTCGGGCAGGGCAGGATTCGTCGAGGCGGAGCTCGCCAACGCCCGGGCGATGCGCTCAGCTTGGGTTGGCTCCTAAGCCCTGTGCCAGGGATGGATGACGGTCCCGCGTCGTGAACCCTCGGAGCCGTTACGCTTCCCGCGTGTGCACTCAGTGCTCAATGGGCGCCGTCAGCGCCCTGGCGGGGGCCACCGGGATACGGGTCTGGCTGCGGGCGAAGGCCTTTTCGTGGATGACGCCCAGACGGATGCGCGCAACGACGATCTCCTTGCTTGCCGCAGGGGTCATCGGGTCGTCCGTGGGCATCAACGGCGCGTAGCAGGCCACCTTCGCCCTTGCGCCACGCGTGGAGCTGGGGCAGGGCGGAGGCTCCGCGCGAGGAGCGGCGCTACTTCTTGGCCGACTCGAAGTAGGGGTTCTGCCCCGAGGCGTGATCGGTCACGTCGATGACCTGGTGGATCTCGGGGACGTTCTCCTTGATCTGCTCCTCGATGCCCTGGCCGAGCGAGTCGATCGTCGCCGCTACGAGCTCTCTGCCGACCTGAGGAAGAAGCAGGTCAAAGCGGCGCGAAAGCGTTAGAAGCGCGTGTCCGCCGCGAGGCGCCCGGACGCCCTCGCCGCGACCGCCGCCTTACTTCTTGGCCGACTCGAAGTACGGGTTCGAGCCCGAGGCGTGATCGGTGACGTCGATGACCTGGTGAATCTCGGGCACGTTCTCCTTGATCTGTACCTCGATGCCCTGGCCGAGCGTGACGGTGGCCATGCCGCAGCCCTGGCAGCCGCCGGAGAGACGCAGGTAGGCGGTGTCGTCCTCGACGGCGACGAGGTCGGCCCGACCGCCATGGCTGGCGATGCTGGGGTTGATCTGACGCTCCAGCACCTGCAGGATGCGCTGGGCCACGTCCCCGGTGAGGTCGCCGACCGGGGGAGTGTCGGCGGCGCCCACGGCCGGACTCGGCGACGGCGGGGCGGGCGGCCGGTTCGGGTTCGTGACGGACAACACGGGGTTGAGCAGGTCGCGGGACATGTCGAGCGTGGCCCCAGTGAGGCGCCCGACGCTGCCGAAAGGGATGACGACGGTGAGGTTGTCGTGGTGGATCACGGCGTCCTCGGCGGCAGCCGCGTCGACCACGTCCAAGTAGACCTCGTAGGTGTACTCGCCGTGGGTCGCCCCCGAGACCTCGAGCCACAGCGCGAGCTTGTCGCCCTCGGGTTCGCCGGCCCGGATCTCCTGCACCTTCTTGAGGGCCTGAGGGGTGACGGTCAGCAGCGGTGCGGCGACCTCGTCCTCAGGCTCGCCATGGTCCTGGGTCTCGTCGTCCACGCCACCAGGCTACGGCGCAGCGTCTCAGACGATGGCGGTGCCGCCATGCTGGGGTCGTGCGGGTCCTGCTGCTGCTGCCGACGGCGACGTACCGCGCGCCCGAATTCGCCGCCGCCGCCGCCGCGCTCGGGGTCGAGGTGGTGGTCGGCTCGGAGCGGGCGCAGGCGATGGCGACGGCCATGGGCGACCGCGCCCTCGTCGTCCCGCTCTCGGACCTGGGCGCCGCGGCCGATGCC
>JACCTJ010000038.1 GCA_013812485.1 Thermoleophilaceae bacterium | reverse complement strand
TCGATCGCAACGTGAGCAACGTCTTCGCCGAGAACGAGCAGATCGCCTTCGGGACGGGCGTGCTCGTCGACGGCCTCGACTTCTCCGACGACAAGATGCTCGTCGGGCGCACGTTCTCCTACAGCGATACCCAGCGCTACCGCGTGGGCCCGAACTACCTCCAGGTCCCCGTGAACCAGCCCAAGGCGCCGGTGGCCACCAATCAGCGCGACGGCCAGATGGCCTACGGAGTCGACGACCCGGGTGAGAACCCCCACGTCAACTACGAGCCCTCCATCACCGGCGGCCTTGACGAGGCGCCGGGACCGAACCACGCCGAGCAGGGACCGACGATCGAGGGCCGCCTGACCCGCGCGCGCATCCCCCGCACGAACGACTACGCCCAGGCCGGGGAGCGCTATCAGCTCTCCGAGGAGTGGGAGCGCGACGACCTCGTCACCAATCTCGTCGACGCGCTCTCCCAGTGCGAGCGCCCGATCCAGGAGCGCATGGTCTGGCACCTGCTCATGGTCGAGGACGAGCTCGGCCTACGCGTCGGCGAGGGTCTCGAGATCTCGGTCGACGACGTGCGCGACCTCCCGCCCCTGGCCACCCAGAGCCTCACCGAGGACGAGCGCGAGCGGCTCGCCAAGCTCGGTGCGAACGGGCCCCGCGACGTCACCGGGCACGTCATGACCCACTGTGTTCACAACGAGCGCGACGTGCGGGCGGAAGACCGGGAGGCCGTGGCGGCCGGTTGAGCGGCGGGGGCGCCGGCGCCCGGGGCGCGTCCTACTTCGCGCCCTTGCGCCCTTCCTGGTCTGGGCGTCGGCCGAACATCCATCCTTCGATGTCGCGGACGGCGTCATCTGCGGGCAGCGGAGGTTCTCCGCCGAGACTCAACGTCGCCATCATCCCGAAGAGACCTGCGACGGCGTCGAACGGATCCTCTCCACCCTTGCTTGGCCCGAACCCATCCTCGATCTCCTGTTGCAACTGTTGGTCCGGCTCGACGTGATGCTCAGCGCACCACTGCAGGAGCCGGGGCGCCTCCGCGCGTCGGCTTGCCTGACTCGTCTTGCTCGTTCCAGGTGATCCCATCCGCAGACCGAGGAGGCCGTAAGCCTCCGCTGGATAGGTCTCGACGATGACCGCGTCGTTGGCGGCGAGCAGATCCGCGAGGGTTCCGTCGAACGGCCAGATTGCGTAGGAGCGGTGGGTCTCAGAGAGCGCCGGGCGGATCGCCGTGCTCCACCCGTTCAGGGTTGCCTTGCCGACGGCTGCCGGGCCGAGGGTCCAGAACATCTCCGACGCGGTGCGTCGATCCCCGTGCCCGAACTCACAGGCACGAAACAGTTCCTCTTTCGTCAGGCCGAGGGCCGACCGCCAGCGCTCCTTGATCCCCGGGCTCTTCGTCCGGATGTTCACGGGGAAGAACGGCCTCGCGACAGAAGCGTCCTCGACCGTCTTGGCCACCTGAAAGAACTCCGACGCGGGATCGAGACCCCGGAACCAGTCGGAGAACACCGAGCAGTCGACGCGGCTGCCGAATGCCTGGGGAAGACCGATCGGGAAGTCGAATCCGAGCAGTGCCCCTCGAGCAGTGGATCCGACGCCCATCCGCTCGACCAGGGGGCCTTCGGAAGCCACGACCTGAGGCGCGTGGGCCAGATACCTGTCCCCTTCGAACTCTGCCGCGGCCACCGCCCGCTTCGCTCCGCTAACGCCCCAGTCAGCATGGGCGATGCTCCCCGGGCGAAGCATCTCCATTGGTCAGATCGTACCTGCCGTCCTAGTGCTCTCGTCGCCGAGGGCGAATACCAAGCCGCCGCAGCTACCCGCGGTCCGGTCAGGAGATGTGCGCTCTGCCCGTGGCCGAGTCTTGGACGGGGGCTGGCTCGTGGTCGCCATGAAGGACGTCGGGGTCGAGGTCGAAGCCGTTCGGCCACACGATCGTTTGTAGCTCGGGATCGACTCGCACGAGCCGGAAATACTCGGGGTCGCGCAGTGGCTTTCCCATCCGACCCCAGAGGGCGTCGGAAAGGTCGACCAAGCGCTCGCTGCCGTCGTCAAACTGCAAGCGCACGCGGTACCCCTCGAGCGGCTGGACCTCGGTTACGGCGACCATGCGAACCCCATGCTACGGCAGCGGGTCGATCGGCAGGAGCGGCTCGTGGGCGCCGGCGCGATCCCAGTTGCCTCGCAGCTCGTCCTGGTGAACGCTGGCCCATTCCTTGACGAGCCGGAGCGCTCTCGGAGGAAGCGAGCCTTCGAGCACATCGATCGACTCGATCTCGACCTTCGCCACTTGCCCGGCATAGGACGCATGGAAATGCGGTGGAGGATGGTCTCGCCAGTACATCGTGATGACGATGCCGTAGAAGGCGCAGACGCGTGGCATCCGGGCATTGTCGCCCTCGGAACGGGCCAATGCGCATCAGCTCTACGCAGCCGGCGCCCTGGCCCCCACCCGAGCGGCGCCGCTCACCGCTCCGATCGCCTCGAGCAGCGTCTCCGCGTACCGCCTTCCCTGCCCGACCACCGCCATGTGGTCCCCGTCAAACGCGAACCGCGCCCCATCGACCCCCGCCGCCAACTCCTCCTGCTTGCGCACCGCCAGCGTCCGGTCCCGCGTATTCACCACGACCGCCACCGGCGCCTCGACCGAGCGCAGCCACCCCCGGCTGTCAAACCGCCCGAGCTCTCGCCCGGCCTCGGCGATGTCGCGCGCGCTGCCGCGTGAGAGCTCGGCGGCCACCCAGGCCGTGGTGGCGTCGTCGGGGAAGCCCTCGCGGGCAAGGGCCCGGCGCCAGAAGGAGTAGGGGAAGAGGTTGAGCGTGACCCGCACGAGGCCCATCGCGGCGAAGGCCGCGG
>JACCTJ010000343.1 GCA_013812485.1 Thermoleophilaceae bacterium | reverse complement strand
GGAGCGCGCCTGAGCGCTCACCGACTGGAGTAGGCCGATCGCGAGAAAGGTCACTAGAACCGACGAGCCGCCGTAGCTCATGAGCGGCAGGGGCACGCCGGTGATGGGCATGATCCCGATGGTCATGCCGATGTTGACGAAGACCTGGAACATCAGCATCGCGGTGATGCCGCCGGCGACCAGTGCGCCGTAGAGGTTCTTCGCCGAGGTCAAAATGCGGAGCGCTCTCCATAACAGGAGCGCGTACAACGAAAGTACCAGCCCGGCGCCGAGAAAGCCGAACTGCTCTCCGACCACCGAGAAGACGAAGTCGGTGTGATGCTCGGGCAGGAAGTCGAGCCTGGTCTGGGTCGCACCCGCGGGGCCGCGGCCGGTCTTCTGACCGGCCCCGATCGCCGTGATCGACTGTCGCAGCTGGTAGCCCTGTCTCTGGGGGTCGCTGGTCGGGTTGACGAACGCCGTCAGGCGGTCGACCTGGTAGGGCTTCAGCACCTCGACCCCGACCGCCGGCAGGGCGAGCAGCACGATCACCGCCGCCGCGGCCGCCATGGCCCCGAGCGCCGCCAAGTGGGTCCACTTGGTCCCGGCCACGAGGAGCAGGACCGCGGTGATGGCCAGGTACACGAGGCCGCTGCCGAGGTCGGGCTCGGCGATCACCAGCAGCGCGGGGACGAGCGCGAGCGCGACGATGCGGCCTGTGGTGGCCCGGTCCCCGAGCCGCCGGACGCGGTCGACGATGAAGGCCGACAGAGCCAGGATCAGCAGCACCTTGCCGAGCTCGGAGGGCTGGAAGCGGAAGAATGGGAGCTCGATCCAGCGCCGCGAGCCGCGTGCGGCGACGCCGATCAAGAGGACGAGCAGGATCGACCCGATCATCGCCGCGTAGATCGCCCGCTGATGCTCTCGCAGGCGCGAGACGTCGAGCCGCGAGGCGCCGAGCATCAACCCGACTCCGACGACACCGTAGATCGCCTGGCGGACGACGTAGTACAGCGGGCTGCCCGGAACGTCGTCCTGGGTGGCCATGGTCAGGATGTAGACGCTGACGGCGATCAGCCCGAGGGCGGCGGCGAGCAGCCCGAGGTCGAGCCCGCCGAGAAGGCCCGCGCGGGCGCCGCGGGCCTCGCTCGAGGCTGGCTTCACGGGGCTTGCGTACATGCAACGGCCCACCCTAGCGGCGCTCGAGGCGCCGCGGCCACGTGCCTCGGCACTCGTGGGTCAGAACGTGCGGCTGTCGCCCTTGACGACCTTCTTGTCCTGTCCGCGGACGTCGAACAGGGCAGCGAGGATGCGGCGCGCGGCCGGGGCCGCGGTCTCGGCGCCGAAGCCACCCGCCTCGTCGGTCACGGCCACCACGTAGCGAGGGTTCGGATAGGGAGCCAGCGCCATGTACCAGGACTGGTCGGGTCGCCCCAGTCCCTTCTCGGCCGTGCCGGTCTTGCCGGCGACGGGGATGGGAAAGCCCTTGAAGACGTCGGCCGAGGTGCCTCCCGGAGAGCTGGCGGCCTGGCGGAGCCCCTGGAGGATCGCGTCGCGGTTCTCGGGCTCGACGTCGATGCGGCGCCGAGCCGGAGCCGGGAGCTCCTGGAGCACCCGCCCGTCGCCGTCCTCGACCCGCTTGCCGAGATGCGGGGTCACGACCCGCCCTCCGTTGGCGATGGCCGCGTAGGCCACCGCCATCTGAAGCGGGTTGGTCTGGAGGTCGCCCTGACCGACCGACAGGTTGATGTTGTCGCCGGCCGACCAGGGTCGCCCGTCCCCGATCCCCTGCCGGTTGGCCCGTGCCCGCCACTTCGGCGACGGCACGAGCCCCGACAGCTCGCCCGGAAGGTCGACCCCGGACTTGCGGCCGATCCCCAGCCGGCGCGCCCAGCGCTGGATCCCGAGGCCCTCGCCCTCCCCGTTGGCCTCGAGCCCGAGCTTGTAGAAGAAGACGTCGCTCGAGACCGAGAGCGCCCGACGCAGCGAGATCACGCCGTTCACCGCGTCGCCCGCGTTCTTGAACACCGTGCCGCCAACGTTGAGCGAGCCGGGGTCGGAGACCGGAGTCGTGGGGTCGATCAACCCGCCCTCGAGGCCCGCGGTGGCCGTGATGAGCTTGAACGTCGAGCCCGCCGGATAGAGGCCCTGGATGGCCCGGTTGGCGAGCGGGTTGCCGTTGAGCGGATCGCTCAGGCGGTCGTAGTCGGACTGCTTGATCGTCTTGGCGAACAGGTTCGGATCGAACGACGGGGCCGAGCCGAGCGCGCGCACCTCGCCGTTCTTGACGTCCATGACCACGAAGGCGCCGCGGCTTCCCTCGCCGAGCGCCTGCTGTCCGGTGCGCTGGACGTCGAGGTCGACGCCCAGGCGCAGCTGGCGCCCGGCGCGGGGCTGCTTGTCCGACAGCGACCCGGTGAGCGTGCCCATGGCATCGACCTGCACCCGGGTGGCGCCGTTGCGCCCGCGCAGGTAGCGATCGTAGGTCGCCTCGACCCCGGACTGGCCGACCCGGTCGCCCTGGTCGGCGCCGCGGTAGTCCTTCTCGCCGAGCTGCTCTCGGGTTACCTCGCCGACAGTGCCGAACAGGTGCGCGCCGATCTCGTCGTGCGGGTATCGGCGCAGGAAGACCCGCTCCACCGTCACGCCCGGGAAGTCCTCGTTGTTCTCGAGCAGGTACTGGACGACGGGCAGGTCGACGTCCTGCTTGACCGTTGCCGTCGAGAACGGGACCGCGGCCAGCTGCTCGCGGACGTCGTCGCGAATCTTGCTCGGCGAGCGGCCCAGCACATCGCCCAGGCGCGCGTAGAGGTCGTCCTGGGCCGAAACGGCCTTCGGCAGCTCGGCTGGAGTGATCTTGACCGCCAGTGCGGTGCGATTGTCGACGAGCATCTGGCCCTTGCGATCGACGATCTGACCGCGGGGGGCCTGGACCTTGATGTCACGCACGCGGTTGTCGTTGGCCTCAGCCACGTAGCGGTCGCCCGAGAGCACCTGGAGGTACCACAGGCGGAAGAAGATCACGCTGAACATGAGCAGGGCGACGCCGCCGATAATCGCCACGCGGAAGGCGAGCTGAGGGGTTATCGTCGGGCGGCGGTTGTCGAGGTACATGGCTCAGCCCCCTCCGAGCCCGAGACCGCGCAGGCCGATCGGGCCGGCCTCGCGCGGACGCCCGCGCCGGCGCCCCTCGAAGCGACCCTCGGGGACCAGCGGGCGCACGATCCGGCGCACGAGCGCGAACAAGGGCAGCGCGAGCAGCGCGTTGAGGAGGACCCCGACGAGCATGTCGCGCAGCACGAGCACGCTGATCGTGGCCTCGATGTCGAGCATGAAGGTGACCGCCCCGTAGGCCATGTCGTAGCCGAGTGTCCCGGCGGCGGCCACGGCGATCGGGAGCAGTCCGTGCGAGACGTCGCGCAGCTCGGCGAAGCGGCCGATCGAATAGCCGACGAAGGTGAGCACGAGCGAGGAGCCGCCGAGGCTCATCCCCATGGACAGGTCGAGCGCCAAGCCGGCCGCGAAACCGGCGGCGGCTCCGGTCAGGCTTCCCCCGAGCAGGGCCAGGGCAGCCACCGCGACGGGGATCAGGTTCGCGCGCCCGCCGAAGATCGGCACCTGGGCGACAACCGATACCTGGACGAGCACGGCGACCAGGACGATCAGACCGACTCGCAGGGCCGCCGAGCGCGACAGGGTCACTGGCTCGGCACCTCGGCCCGCGCGCCCGGCCCCGGCCGGGGGGCGGTCAGGACCTGGACGAAGTCCATCCGCTTGAGCTCGGCGAAGGGCTCGATGTGCACGGTCTGGTAGATGTCGAGCTCCGAGCGGTCGATCTCCTTGACCCGGCCCACCGGTACCCCGCGCGGGAACAGCGACTCGAGGCCCCGCGAGGAGCTGAAGCCGGAGGTCACCACGGTCTGCCCGGTCTTGATCCGGCTCCCCTTCTCGACGAAGTCGAGCAGCATGTCGTTGGGATTTCCGACCTCGGGGCGAACTATTCCGTCGGCGCCGGCGGGCATGACCTGGGCCGAGACCGAGCTGCGCTCGTCGGCGATCAGCGTGATCGTCGCGGTGCCGCCGGTGACCGAGGTGACCTTCCCGGCCAGCCCATCACCGGTGATCACGGGCTGGTCGACCGCGATGCCGTCGCCGGAGCCCTTGTTGATCTGGACGCTCGACCACCACACGGTCGGAGAGCGGGCGATCACCCGGGCGGTCACCGGCGCGGTGCCCTGAGGGAACCTGTCCTCGCGCGCGATGTCGACGAAGCCCTGGAGCTGCTCGACGTCGCGGCGCGCGGTCTGAGTGGCGGCGAGCTCCTGGCGTAGCTGCCCGAGCTCGTCGCGCAGCCGATCGTTCTCACCCTTGGCCGAGAGCGTGGCGCCGGTCCAGGCGATCGTGTCGCGGAACGGCTTGAGCGCCCGGCTGGCCCCGGTCTGGATCGGAGAGAACACCTCCTGGGCGCCGCGCTGGAGCGTGTGCAGGGCGCCTCCGGCGGGCTCGCCGAACCACACGGTGAGCAGGGCCAGCGAGGTCAACACGAGCGCGCCGAAGATCGCCCGCCGGCGCCGGATCGTCTTGCGGTCGGGGTACACGCCGTCTCGGCGCGGCGGCTAGTGGCGCCGGCGCGGTCGGGAGTTGGAGTTCTTGTTCGAGCGGTGGATCGCCTCGAACTCCTCGAGCGAGCGACCGGAGCCCACGGCGACGCAGGTGAGCGGCGACTCGGCCAGGTGGGCCGGCATCTGGGTCTCCTCGCGCAGGCGCTCGTCGAGGCCCTGGAGCAGCGAGCCGCCGCCCGCCAGCATGATCCCGCGGTCCATGATGTCGGCCGCGAGCTCGGGCGGCGTGCGGTCGAGGGTCTCCTTGACGGCGTCGACGATCTGCTGGATCGTCTCGTCGAGGGCGAGGCGGACCTCCTCGCTCGTGAGCACGACGTTCTTCGGCAGGCCCGAGACCAGGTCACGACCCCGGATCTCGGCCTGGACCTCATCTCCGAGCGGGTAGGCCGAGCCGATCTCGAGCTTGACCTCCTCGGCGGTCTGCTGGCCGATCATCAGCTTGTACTCCCGCTTGACGTAGGTCGTGATGGCCTCGTCGAGCTCGTCGCCGCCGATCCGCAGCGAGTGCGAGACGACGATCCCGCCGAGCGAGATCACCGCCACCTCGCTCGTACCGCCGCCGATGTCAACGACCATGGAGCCGGTCGGCTCGCCGACGGGCAGGCCGGCGCCGATCGCCGCCGCCATCGGCTCCTCGATCAGGTAGGCCTGCCGCGCTCCGGCCGAGAGGCAGGCCTCCTCGACGGCGCGCTTCTCGACCCCGGTCACCCCGCTCGGCACGCAGACCACCACGCGCGGGTGGGCCCAGCGGTTCTGGTGGACCTTCTGGATGAAGTGGCGGAGCATCTGCTCGGTGACGTCGAAGTCGGCGATCACCCCGTCCTTGAGCGGGCGGATGGCCGAGATCGTCCCCGGCGTACGCCCGAGCATGCGCTTGGCCTCGATGCCGACCGCGTGGACGTCGCCGTTGCGGGAGTCGATCGCCACCACCGAGGGCTCCGAGAGGACAATCCCGCGACCGCGCACGTATACGAGCGTGTTGGCCGTGCCGAGGTCGACCGCCATGTCGCGGCCGCCGAAGCCGGTGAGGTAGGAGAAGAAGCCCATATCGGTGTCGAGACTAGCCGCCGTCGTCTCGCGCGTGCAGTCAATGCGGCCGAGCGCACTCGCTCCGGGAGCCCGGCTCTCGCCGCCGGTTGCGAGTTCCCGCACGGACGGGTCGAACGGCCTCCGCGAGGCGGCAGTCTAGCGGACGCCGAGGCGGCGATTGAGGGGGAGACGGCTGCCTTGCGGGCTAGACTCGAGCCGGTGCGCGTCACCTCCGTAGGCCACGCCGGGCTCTTCATCGAGACTCGCCACGGATCGATTCTGTGCGACCCCTGGTTCAACGCGGCCTACTTCGAGTCGTGGTTTCCCTTCCCCAGCAACCGCGGGATCGACCCCGAGGAGATCGGGAGCCCGACCTACCTCTACATCTCCCACCTTCACCACGACCACTTCGACCCTCGCTTCCTGCGCGAGCACATCTCGAAGGAGACGACGGTGCTGCTGCCCGACTACCCGCTTCCGCTGATGGAACGGGCCCTGCGGGGGATCGGCTTCACCCGGTTCGTCCACACCCACAACCTCGAGCCGGTCGAACTCGACGGCCTCACCGTGACGATCGCCGCCGCCGTCGCGCCCACCGACGGGCCCCTCGGCGACTCGGGGATGATCCTCGACGACGGTGAGACACGCATATTCGACCAGAACGATTCGCGTCCCCTCGATCTCGACGCCCTGAGTGCGCTCGGCCACTACGACGCCCACTTCCTCCAGTTCTCGGGCGCCATCTGGTACCCGATGGTCTACCGCTTCCCCGAGGCCAAGAAGGCCATGCTCGGGCGCAAGAAGCGCGCGAACCAGCTGCTCCGCGCGCAGCGCTACGTGGAGCAGGTCGGCGCCGACTTCGTCTTCCCCTCCGCAGGACCGCCGTGCTTCCTCGACGACGACCTCTTCCACTTCAACGACCTCGACCGCGATCCGACCAACATCTTCCCCGACCAGACCGTCTTCCTCGAGTTCCTTGCCGAGCAGGGTCGGGAGGGCGGCCGCGGACTGATCCCGGGCAGCTCCGCCAGCTTCGGGGAGGGCAAGTGCACGATCTCCCATCCGGTGCCCGACGACGAGGTGCGCGCCATCTTCGCCGACAAGCGGGCCTACCTCGAGGCCTACAAGGCGCGCGAGCAGACCGGGATCGCGGCGGCCAAGGCGACGTGGCCTCGCGGGCAGGTCGACATAGTGGCCTCGCTGCGCGACTGGTTCGATCCGCTCCTCGAGCAGGCCGACATGACCTGCATCGGGGTCAACGGGAGGCTCCTGCTCGACTGCGGCGAGCAGGCCACGATGATCGACTTCCAGCAGCGGCGGGTCTACCCGTGGCGCGGGGAGGAGTGGGAGTACCGCATCGGCGTCGACCCGGCGCTCGTCGAGTCGTGCATCGTCAACCGCTACGAGGACTGGATCAACCAGCTGTTCCTCTCGTGCCGCTTCGAGGCCGAGCGCAGAGGTCCGTTCAACGAGTACGTCTACAACTTCTTCAAGACCCTCACCGAGGAGCGCATCCAGTACGCGGAGGGCTACTACGCCGAGCAGTTCCACGACCAGCAGATGTGGGAGTGCGGCGACTTCCTCGTCCAGCGCCGCTGCCCGCACCTGAAAGCCGACCTGACGCGCTTCGGCGTGGTCGAGGACGGCATCCTCACCTGCACGCTGCACGGCTGGCAGTTCGAGCTGGCCACCGGGCGCTGCCTAACCTCGGACGACCGCCGGCTGCACTCCGAGCCGCTGAGCCGAGGTCAGGCCGAGAAGGCCGTCTCCACGCCCGAGGGAGCTGCGGGCGCCGAGGCGCGACGCGACCTCGCCGCGCCCGCGACGTCCTCGGGCTGAGCGGCGGGCCGAGTGGACTGCGCCGACCGGATCGCGGTGCTGGCGGCCGAGCGCACGCTCGCGCCGGTGCGAGCGCTGGCGCAAACTGGTGCGCCGGCCGCCGCGACGGTCCCCGCCCGGCTGGCGCGGCGCCGGCTCGAGGTGACGATTCGCCGGTCGTCGGTCGTCGGACCCGAGCGGCCGCCGGCCTACGGCTGGGAGGTCCGCGAGGTCGGGGTGGACGGCGCCGCGACGCCGGGCGGGCTCGAGCTCCCCAGCCGGCCGTCCGCCGCCGCCGGAGATCCCGAGGACGCCTACTGGACTGCCCTGGAGGCCGCCCAGGCCAGCGTCGACTCCGCTCCCGCCTAGGGTCAGGCCCCGGGCGCGCCATGATGCTGGCCGCCAAGCTCGCCGTGGCCCGTACGGCGCGCGCCGCCTCGCGGCGCCTGCGCGGCGGCGGCACCACCGTGCCCGGCCGCGTGCTGCTGCGCCTCGACCCGCGAGCGATCGCCACGCTGGCGCCGCGGCTCGGCCGAGGCTCGGTGGTCATCTCGGCCACCAACGGCAAGACGACCACCGCCGCCATGCTGGCGAGCGTGTTCGAGCGCGCGGGGATCGGGCTCGTTCACAACCGCACGGGCTCGAACATGAACGGGGGCGTGGCCACGGCCATGCTCGACGCGCGCCCGGGCGGCGACGAGCTGGGTCTGTTCGAGGTCGACGAGGCCTGGCTGCCCGCGGTCGCGCGCGACCTGCGCCCGCACACCTTTCTGCTCTCGAACCTCTTCCGCGACCAGCTCGATCGCTACGGCGAGCTCGCCGTGCTCGCCGAGCGCTGGAGCGAGATGGTGGCCGAGCAGCCCGAGGGCACCCGGCTCGTGCTCAACGCCGACGATCCGCTCGTGGCCGACCTCGGGCGCGGTCATCCGCGGGTGGTCTACTTCGGAGTCGCCGACGACTCTCTGGCGCTGGCGGAGCTCCAGCACGCCGCCGACTCCAAGCGCTGCGGCCGCTGCGACCACGCCTACGCCTACGCGGCGGTCTATCTGGCTCACCTCGGCCGCTACTCGTGCCCCAACTGCGGCCAGCGCCGCCCCGAGCCCGAGGTCGTGGCCGAGCGCGTGGTGCTGCGCGGAATGTCGGGCTCGAACGTGCGCGTACGCACGTCGAGTGGCGCGGTCGAGCTGCGGCTCCCGCTGCCGGGGCTCTACAACGTCTACAACGCGCTCGCCGCCACGGCGACCGCGTTGGCCCTGGGGGTTCCGCTGGCTCAGGTCAAGGCCGGCCTCGAAGGCGCTCGTGCGGCCTTCGGGCGGGTCGAGACGCTCGAGGTCGATGGCCGCGCGGTCTCGATCATGCTCGTCAAGAACCCGGCCGGCGCCAACGAGGTGCTTCGGACCCTGGCGCTCGAGGACGGCGCGCTCGACCTGTGGATCGCGCTCAACGACGGCATCGCCGACGGCCGCGACGTCTCCTGGGTGTGGGACGCGGACTTCGAGGGTGTGGCCGGACGCATCAGCCGGGTCACCTGCGCGGGCACGCGAGCCGAGGAGATGGCGCTGCGCATGAAGTACGCGGGCGTGGAGGCGCCGATCGTCGTCGACCGCGACCTCGGGCGCTCTCTCGACGCCGCCGTGGCCGCGGGCAACGGGCTCCCGCTGTACGCGCTTCCTACCTACACGGCTCTGCTCGAGCTGCGCGACCTCCTGGCCGATCGCGGCGTGGCGCCGCGCTGGTCGGCCTGAGCCGAGACCGCGGCGCGCCGGTGTGGCCTGCGGCCGCGGCGATCCTCAGCGGGGCGAGACCAGCTCCGGCGCCAGCGCCACCAGAGCCGCCACGGGCAGACCGACGACGTTCCAGAAGTCGCCCTCGATGGCCTCGACGAGAGCCGCCCCACGCTTCTGGATCGCGTACCCGCCGGCGCGATCACGCCACTCCCCGGTGTCCAGGTACCAGTCGAGCTCCCCGGCGCGAAGCGTGCGAAAGCGCACGACCGTCCGTGCCGCCGCGCTGGCCAGGCGACCGCGATCGCGCAGCGCGATCCCGCTCCACACCTCGTGCTCGCGGCCCGACAGCGCGCCCACCATGGCCGCCGCCTCCGCGCGGTCACGCGGCTTGCCGTAGGGGCGACCATCGAGCGCGACCGTGGTGTCGACGCCGAGCACCAGCGCCCCCTCGACCGCCTCGGCCTTGCGCCGGGCGTTCTCGAGCACGAGATCCCGAGGCTTCCCCTCATCCGTCTCCTCCACGTCGGGAACCTCGACCCTGAAGTGGACCCCGAGCTGTTCGAGGATCGCGCGCCGCTGCGGGGAGCGCGAGGCCAGTGTGAGAACCGTCGTCACCTCCGGCTGACCGCTTGGCGGGCGCTCCGAACTACCCGAGCTTAGGGAAGAACAGCCCGATCTCGTGCTCGGCGGACTCGGAGGAGTCCGAGCCGTGGACGAGGTTGGTCTGGACATCGAGGCCGTACTCGCCGCGGATCGAGCCGGCGTGGGCCTCGAGGGGGTCGGTGGCCCCGATGACCTGACGGGCGGCCGCGATGGCACTCGTGCCCTCGAGCACCATGGCGACGAGCGGGCCGCCGGTGATGAACTCGACGAGGTCGGAGAAGAAGGGCTTGTCGCGGTGCTCGGCGTAATGGCGCTCGGCGAGATCGCGCTCGACCATCATCTGCTGGAGGGCGGCGATCACCAGCCCCTTGCGCTCGAAGCGGGCGATGATCTCGCCGCTCAGGCCGCGGGCGAAGGCGTCCGGCTTGACGAGGATGAGCGTACGCTCCATGCGATCTCCTGGGGGCGGAAGGAAGGGCCGGCTCAGCCGGCGGGCGGGCTCACGGCGCCACCCGCCTGCGCACCCTCGCCCACCGCGGGAGCGCCCACGGGGGGAGCGCCCGCAGCCACGCGGCTAGCGCCGGGCGGACGTGAGCGGGGAGCAGACGGCCGGCCGGCCGCGCGGCTGCGTCCCCGGCTCTGACCGCTCGAGACCTCGGCCTCGCAGTAGGGGCAGATCTTCCAGCGGGGGTCGAGCGGCTTGGCGCAGGTCCGGCACTGCTCCTTGAGCCGACGCAGGCAGCTCGGGCAGCGCAGGAAGTCCTTGTCGACCTCGAAGTCGCAGTACGGGCAGACGTCGCCCTCGAGCTGCGACAGCCGGGCCTCGGCGGCCTGGATCTCGAGCTCGCGCTCGCGCACGTCCTCGAGGTACTCCGGCGGGCGCACGATCATGTACACGACCGTCCCGACGAAGGGAAAGACGAGCGCGGCCACGACCGCCGTGCCGACGAGCATGGGATCGGCGATCCGGCGGCGCGAGTCCATGTAGGTGTAGAAGACGAGCGCGAGCCAGAGCGCCGCGAGGAAGAGCACGAGCAGCCCGGCGACCAGGCTGAGCGCGTTGTTCTCGATGCCGAAGAGGGCGAGCGAGCGCATGAGCGGCGGATTCTACCTCGAAATCCGGGCCGTCACGCCAGGGCAACGCGCCGCGCGCCCGCGGCCGTCGTCTCAGAGGAAGATCCGGCCGAGCACGTAGCCGAACACGAAGAAGACGACGATCACCAAAGCGACCACGACCGCCACCACGCCGATCATGGCCAGGAAGCTCGGCCCTTCGCCGTCGGGCCGCGGTCGGCGGGGGGCGGCGGCGCGCGAGGGCGTACGCCCTCCGCCCTCG
>JACCTJ010000319.1 GCA_013812485.1 Thermoleophilaceae bacterium | reverse complement strand
ACCCGAAGGGGGCGCTGCGCTCCGACCTCGGCCGGCGGCTGGGCCTGGGCGGAGGGTCGAAGCGATGAAGGACGCGCTCGGCAGTGTGAACTCGGTGCTCGTCCTCGGCGGAGGGTCCGAGATCGCCCTGGCCACCATGCGCGCCCTCGTCGCCCGGCGCGCGCGGACCGTTGTTCTCGCGGCGCGCCATCCCGAGGAGCTCGAGCCCGCCGCCCGGGAGCTCCGGGCCGCCGGGGCGACGACGGTTGAGACCGTGCGCTTCGACGCCGAGGACGACGCCGAGGCCCACGGCCGGCTCGTCGACGACGTCTTCGATCGTCACCGCGACATCGACCTCGTGCTCGCCGCGGCCGGAGTGCTCGGTGACCAGAGTCGCGACGAGCGCGACGGCGCCGCCGCCCGCGCCGTGATCAGCACGAACTTCCTCGGCCTCGTCTCGGCCCTCGTCCCCTGCGTCGAGCGCATGCGCGCGCAGGGCCACGGCACGCTCTGCGTCCTCTCCACGGTCGCGGGCGAGCGCCCGCGGCGGTCGAACTTCGTCTACGGCTCGTCGAAGGCCGGGCTCGACGCCTTCGCCCAGGGCCTCGGCGACTCGCTCGCGGGCACGGGCGTGAACGTGGTCGTGGTCCGGCCGGGGTTCGTGCACACGCGGATGACCGAGGGCCTCGATGCGGCGCCGCTCGCCACCACGCCCGAGAAGGTCGCGGAGGCCACGCTCGAGGGGATCGCCAGGGGAGCGCACACGGTGTGGGCGCCGCCGGCGCTGCGCTATGTCATGTCGGTGCTGCGGCACGTGCCGAGGCCGATCTTTCGGCGCCTGCCGCTGTAGGGCACCGTCACCGAACCAAGGCGGCCCATCACACCAGCGCCCTGACCGTCGCCCCCTCGGATTCGAACGCCACCCTCCGGACCTCCCAGCCCGGGGCCTCCTCCCCCAGCGCCGAGACAAGCTGCCCCGTGGCCTCCCGGTGCGACCAGAACAGCACTGTCGGCCCGGCGCCCGAGATCGACGCCCCGACCGCCCCAAACTCGCGCGCGCCCTCGAGCAGCTCCATCGAGCGCGGGTAGAGGTGCGCCCGGCGCGGCTGGTGCAGGCGATCGGAGAGCCCGCGCGCCACGAGGTCGAGGTCGGCGCGGGCGAGGCCCAGAACGAGCATGGCGGCGTGCGCAGTGTTGTGCACCGCGTCGGCGAAGGGCACCTCGGCGGGCAGGGCGGCGCGTGCGGCTGCGGTCGAGACCTGCTCGGGTGGGATGGCCACCACGGTCTCGAGGCCCGGCGCGGGGTCGAAGCGCTCGGCGCCCCCCTCATGGCAGATCACGAAGCCCCCGCGCAGCGCCGCCGCCGCGTTGTCGGGATGGCCCTCGAGGGCGCTCGCGGCGGCGAGCAGATCGGCGTCGAGCTCGAAGATGTGGTCAGCGGCCACGAGGCCCGCCACGGCCGCCGCCGCGCTCGAGCCGAGACCCGCCACCGGCGGGATCTGCGAGCGCACGCGGAAGGTGAACCCGTCGGCGGGCGCGAGCGACTCGAAGGCGCGCACGACGAGGTTCGTGCGGTCCGCGGGTATCCCCGGCACATCGGTCTCGACCCCGAAGCGCCCGGTCTCCTCGACATCGAGCTCGAGGTGCAGGGCGAGCGCCGCGGCCATCGAGTCGAAGCCCGGGCCGAGGTTGGCCGAGGAGGCGGGGACGCGGACAACGCGGCGGCGGTGCATCAGCCCATAACCGCCTCTTCCACGCTTCCCAGGTCGGGCTCGCACGGGATCACCGAGCGCGCCTGGTCGAGCGCCGTGGTCGGGTCCTTGAGCCCGTGGCCGGTGAGCACGCAGACCACCCGCCCCTCCGCCCCGTACTTGAGCAGCCCGGCCACCGAGGCCGCGGAGGCCGGCTCGCAGAAGACTCCTTCCTCGGAGGCGAGCACCCGGTAGGCGTCGAGGATCTCGGCGTCGGAGACCGCGCGGATCAGGCCGCGCGACGACGTGATCGCCCCCATAGCCTCCTCCCAGCGCGCGGGGTTACCGATGCGGATGGCAGAGGCGACGGTCTCGGGCTGGGCCACCGGCGCCCCGTGCACGAGCGGAGCCGCCCCCTCGGCCTGGAAGCCGTGGAGCTGCGGAGCCACGCCGTACTCGCCGAAGCCCTTGTGCCAGGAGGTGATGTTGCCGGCGTTGCCGACCGGAATGCAAAGCGCGTCGGGCGGGTCCACGAGGCCGTCGCAAACCTCGAAGGCCGCGGTCTTCTGGCCCTCGATCCGAAACTCGTTGACCGAGTTGACGAGCGAGATCGGGTGGCGGTCGACCAGCTGGCGCACGAGCCTCAGGGCTTCGTCGAAGTTCCCGCGCAGCGCGACCACGCGGGCGCCGTGCATCAGTGCCTGGGCGAGCTTGCCGGTGGCGATCTTGCCCTCGGGCACGATCACCGCGCCGCGCAGGCCCGCCCGCGCCGCGTAGGCCGCCGCGCTCGCCGCGGTGTTGCCGGTCGAGGCGCAGATGATCGCCTCGGCGCCCTCGCGGATGGCGGCGGAGACGGCCACGGTCATGCCGCGGTCCTTGAACGACCCAGTCGGGTTCGCCCCCTCGAACTTGAGCCACACCTCAGCGCCCGTGCGCGCGGACAGGCGCGGCGCCGGGATCAATGGGGTGTCGCCCTCGCCGAGGGTGACGAGCGGCTCGACCGGCAGGCGGTCGCGGTAGCGCCAGAGGCTCATGGCGCTACTCGAAGACCTCTTCGATGACCCGGATCCAGCGCGGCGAGACGCGCAGGAAGTCGAGCCGGCCGATCAGGCTGACCGCGGCCAGGAACTTCGACTCGCGGATCGGGTGAACGACGATGGTGAGCCGCGCGTCGGCGCCGAGGCCCTCCTGGACGACCGATTTGACCGACACCCCCTGGAGACCGAGGATCTCGGCGATCTGGGCCAGCACGCCGGGGCGGTCGGCGACCTCGAGGTGGAGATAGAACGCCGACTCGATGTCGCTGACGATCTCGACGGGTGCCGCGGGGGCGGGCGGCACCGGCGGCGGCAGCATGGCCGAGACCACGTCGCCGAGCACGGCCGAGGCGGTCTGGGACCCCCCGGCGCCGGGACCGGACAGGGTGATCTCCGTGATCGCCGGCGACTCGATCGTCACGGCGTTGAACGAGCCGTCGACCGAGGCCAGCGGGTGTCGCGCGTTCAGGAACGCAGGATGAACGCGCACCGACAGGCCGCCGTCGACGCGCTCCGCCGTCCCGATCAGCTTGAGCGACAGCCCGAGCTCGCGTGCGTAGGCGATGTCGGCGGCGGTCACGTGCTCGATTCCCTCGTAGGTCACCTGGTCGAGCGAGACCGCCGCCCCAAAGGCGAGCCGGGCCAGGATGGCCATCTTCGCGGCGGCGTCCCTGCCGTTTACGTCGTCGGAGGGGTCGGCCTCGGCGTAGCCGAGCCGCTGCGCGTCGGCCAGCGCCTCGGTGTAGGACGCGCCGGTCCGGGTCATCTCGGTGAGGATGAAGTTCGTCGTCCCGTTGACGATTCCGTGCACGCGGTGGACCTCTGCGGCGGCGAGGGTCTCGTGCAGGACGCGGATGGCGGGGACGACGCCTCCGACCGCGGCCTCGAAGCGGAGGTCGACGCCGGCCTCATGCGCCGCGCCGAAGAGCTCGTCGCCGTGGTGGGAGAGCAGCTGCTTGTTGGCGGTCACCACCGGCTTGCCGACTTCGAGCGCGCGCAGCACGTACTCGCGCGCCGGCTCGAGGCCTCCCATCAGCTCGACCACGAGGTCGCTGCGCTCGAGGATGTCATCGAAGTCGCCGCGCGAGCGGGTGAGCACGCCGGAGAGCTCGGGGCGGCGCCCGGTCGTCTTGGCGACGGCGTCCGCGCGCTCGCCGAGCAGCGCCTCGAAGGCCGCGCCGACCGTCCCGTGGCCGAGCAGCCCGACGCTAAACGAGGTCACGGAGCGCGAGGTCCTCGTAGGTCTCGCGGCGGGTCACGAGCCGCGCGTCGCCGCCCGAGCAGAAGACGATCGGCGGGCGCGGGAGCGCGTTGTAGTTGCTGGCCATGGTGTGGGCATAGGCACCGGTGACCGGGGTCACGAGCACGTCGCCCGGCTTCGGGTTGTCGAGACGGGCGTCGCGGATGAGCACGTCGCCCGACTCGCAGTGCTTGCCGGCGACCGCGCACTCGTGCTCCCCGCCCAGGCGATCGGCGATGTCGGCCTCGTAGCGGGCGCCGTAGAGCATCGGGCGAGGGTTGTCGGACATTCCGCCGTCCACGGCGACGTAGGTGCGAACCCCCGGGATCTCCTTGACCGTGCCGACGGTGTAGAGCGTCACGCCGGCGTTGCCGACGAGCGAGCGGCCGGGCTCGCACAGCACGGTCACGCCCTCCGGCGCGCCCTTGAGCAGGGTCTCGACGTACTCGTCGATCGAAGGTGGCTGCTGGTCGGAGGTGTAGGCGATCCCGAGCCCCCCGCCGAGGTTGAGCAGCGGGAAGTCGCCCATCGCCGTGAGAACCTCGGCGAGCTTGCCGAAGGGCTCGAGGTCGAAGACCTGAGACCCGAGGTGGGCGTGCAGGCCGCGCAGCTCGAGCCTGGCGGAGCGCTCGATCGCCCGCGGCAGCTCGTCGAGGCCGATGCCGAACTTCGAGTCCTCCTGCCCGGTCGAGATGTAGGCGTGCGTCGCCGGCTCGATGCCGGGGGTGACGCGCAGGAGGATCGCCTGTCCGGGCGCGATCCGCTCGATCCGATCGAGCTCATCGAAGGAGTCGACGACGACGTGGCCGACGCCCTGCTCGACGGCGTAACGGAGCTCGGCCTCCGACTTGTTGTTGCCGTGCAGGTAGATCCGCTCGGGGGCGAAGCCGCCGCGCAGGGCCATGTAGAGCTCACCGCCCGAGGCGACGTCGCACGAGAGTCCCTCGTCGCTGAGGATCCGGTTCGCGGCGACGTGCGGGAAGGCCTTCGACGCGTAGAGGATCT
>JACCTJ010000307.1 GCA_013812485.1 Thermoleophilaceae bacterium | reverse complement strand
AAATTCCCCAGACCTGATCACCGAAATTCCCCACCCCCGGCGACCGCCTCACGCAGCTGACCGAGCCGCTCCCGATGGCCTCGCATCCGATAGCTCTCGCCCTCGATCGAGACCACCGTGCAGTGATGAAGCAGGCGGTCGAGGACCGCCGCGGCGACGGTGGTGTCCTCGAAGATCTCCCCCCACTCAGCGATGCCGCGGTTGGTGGTCAAGATGATCGAGCCCGACTCATAGCGGCGGCTGACGACCTGGAAGAGGTGCGAGGCGGCCTCGCCGGGCAGCGGCAGGTAGCCGAGCTCGTCGACGACCAGGACCCCGGGCCCGGCCCAGAAGCGCATCGTGGCCTGCCAGCGGCCCTCGGCCGCGGCCTTCGAGGTCCGCGCGACCAGGTCGGCGGCGGTCGTGTAGTAGCCGCGGTAGCCGGCCTCGACCGCCTTGCGGGCCAGCGGGCGTCATCTGACGCGAGGAGACTCCCGACCAGAGCCTTTGGGTCATCGCTTACGCCGCGACCTATCCGAGCGACTCCGCTTGACATGACACCCACATGTCAGGTCTACAGTAGGGCCATGGCTCGCACCGTCAAGCAGGTCGCGGAGCTGGTGGGCTTGCCGAGCCGCACCGTCCGCTACTACGATCACATTGGGCTCGTCTCCCCCGAAGAGCGAAGCCCGGCCGGCTACCGCTTCTATGACCCAGAGGACGAGGGCAAGCTTCGCTTCGTCCGCCAGGGGAAGGCGCTCGGCTTCTCTCTCGAGGAGATCAGAGAGCTCATGGCCGCCGCCGAGCGCGGCTGCTGCGGGGAGGTCGTCCCCGCGCTGCAGCAGCTGCTCGACGACAAGGTCTCAGAGGTCGACGAGCGGATCGCCGAGCTTCGCTCCTTCCGCGAGCGGCTGGTCGCTTACCGAGCAGGTCAGCGCAGCGGCTGCGGCTGCACCGGTCACGGCGCGTTCTGTGGCTGTCTTGCGGACGCTCCGCTCATCCAAATCGAACATCGGAGGTAACCCCCATGCCCTGTCAGTGCTGCGCCCCCACCGTGAATCAAGAGCCGGCGAGAGAAGCGCCGAGCGTCGCGACCGAACGTCCGGACTGCGGCTGCGGTTGCGGCCCCAAGTGCCGTTGCGGCTGCAGGACCCCCACCTCCGCTGCCACCGAGCGCCACCTCGAGGAGGATCGCCGGCGGCTGTCCGCGCTCGCGCCGACCGAAGCCTGAGCACGGCCGAGGCCGCCCTGTTAGTCGGGTACGGCCCGCCGAGCGTCGGCCCGTTGATCGGGCACGGGTCCGTCACCCGGTGAGCCAACGAGCTGAAGCGACCGAGGCGTTGCCAGCCGATACCCCGCGGGAGCACTCACCGAGGGCGGCCGGGCCTCCCTCGAGCGCTCAGCGCGACCGCACGCTCGCCGGCCTCGCGAACGTGGCGGCGATGACATTCCTCGCCGCCCGGGCGGTGCCCGGTGGCTTCGTGGTGGCGCTGGCCGGGGGAGTCCCGCTGGCGCGCGCCGCTGAGCGCCATGGGACCCGTGCCGGCTACGCGGCCGCCGGGGCGAGCCTCATCGAGACGGTGGCGGTGATGGGACCGGCCCGGATGGGCATTCCCGTGCCCCACGCCGCGAGCGCGCCGGCGCTCGGGGCGCTCGAGCGGCGTGGCGCGGCTCTGCTGGTGCTGGCGCTCGCCGGCGCGGCGATCCGCTTCGGCTACTACATCGTCACGAGCATCTTCTATGTCCTCGTGCTCGTCGGCCTCGACGCGTACACCGGCGCATACGAGGCGGTCCGCGAGACGCTGACCTTCCTGCCGGAAGGCGACGCCGCAGCGCTCCTCGTGACTGCGGCCTTCCTCGCCGTCTGGTCGCTCGCCGCCGGCCTCATCCAGGCGTGGGTCCTGCGGCGGGGCCTTCGCCTCTGGTCGGACGCAGGCCCCGCACTCGGCGAGCGCCCGGCGACGGCGCCCGACCGCCGGGGCCTCGCCGACCCGCGCGCGGTGGTCGGGACGGGCCTCGTCGCGATCGCGATCACGCTCGCCACCACGCGTCCCGTCGTGCTCGCCCTCGTCGGTGGCTGGCTCCTCGCGGTGTGGGTCATCGTGCGCGCCGGGACCCGCAGCTTCGCGGGGGGCCTCGCGCTCGCCGCCCCGCTCGCCCTGTCGACGCTCGCCTTCGGACTCGTCGGGGGGCTCGGGGCTGAGCTCGCCATCGCGCGCGCCGTGCGCGTCGCCCTGCTTGTCTTGACCGCCGTCTGGCTGCGCTCAGCGGCCGGCGCCGACGGCCTGCGCGCGATCTCGCTGCGCGCCGTCCGCCGGCTTCGGAACCTGCCCACGCTCGCCCTCGCCGCTCAGGTGCTCGGGGCCTCGGCAGGGGTGGGCAACTACGGTGATTCAGCCCGCCGGCTCGGCCGCGGGATGCGCTCGGCGCGCAAGCGCCCTGGTTCGCTCGTCGGCGCCGTGCTCAGCTGGATCGTCTCGGAGGCGGGAAGGCTGCCCCGGGCAGAGGGAGAGGCGGTGGCCGGCTGGGCGCGCGCCGAGACCGCTCTCGTCGCGGCCGTCGTTGTCCTCGGCCTGCTCATCTCAGGTCTGCTCGTTTTCTCTGTCGCCGCGTAGTCGCTCCGAGTAGAGCGGAGGGACGCCGCGGCACACGCTCAAGTCGACGGCGGGGTGCACGTCATGGCCGCCGCGCGCCCAACGCGCTGGCAGCAGGCTGATCGGCGAACGGGAGTGGCCTAGGGCTCGCGCTCCTCCAGGATGTGGCAGTAGCCCTCGGGGCCACAGTCGTCGGGGCGCAGGCGCCGCGCGCGGTCTCGGAGCTCCGCCAGCTCGCGCTTGAGCCGCTCGAGCTCGGCGATCTGGCCGTCGACCTCGGCGGCTCGCTGCTCGATCAGCTCCGCCACGTAAGAGCATGGCGGCTCGCCGCGGTCTCGCAGCGCTAGGACCTCCCTGATCTCGCCGAGGCCAAAGCCGAGCCGGCGCACGCCGCGGACGAACCGCAGGCGCTCCTCGTCGCCTCGGCCGTAGCGGCGGTAGCCCCCGTCCGAGCGCTCGGGCTCGGGCA
>JACCTJ010000306.1 GCA_013812485.1 Thermoleophilaceae bacterium | reverse complement strand
CCCCCTGACCGGAGGAGACCCGAACCATGCTCGAACTCGTCGCCCAGATACTCGCCTACACCGGAGTGGGACTCGTCATCCTCGTGGTCGGGTTCTTCGTCCTCGATCTGATCACGCCGGGCAATCTGGGCAAGCAGGTCATCGAGGGCAATCCAAACGCGGCTCTCCTGTCCGCCGCCACTCTCGCCTCACTTGGCATCGTCCTCTGGTTCGCCATCTTCTTCACCGCCCCAGGTTGGGAGGGCCTCGACGAGACGGCCGTCTTCGGGCTCGTGAGCGTGGCCGCTCAGGCCATCTGCTTCCTCGTGCTCGACCTGATCACGCCTGGCAAGCTGGGGGAGGAGCTCATGTCGGGAGGCTCGGGCGCCGGCGCCCGCATCCACCCGGGGACATGGGTATCGGCCTCCGCGCAGGTGGCGATCGCGCTCGTCATCGCCGCCTCGCTGACCTGAGCGGAGCGTCGGGCTCTCGTCAAGTGATTCCGTTTACGGGCGATCGGTGGTCGTAGGCGGTGAGGTGGCTCAGTCGGCCGACAGCTGCACGTCGAGGACGATCTCGACGGTGTCGCGCACCTTCAGGGTCCCCATGAACGCCTTGTAGGGCTTGATGTCCCACTCGCTCTGGGTCACCGGCAGCGTCCCGGCGACGCGGCCGTCCCCGCTCACGTCGATGTCGAAGGTGGCCGGGCGCGTCGTGTGGGCCATCGTCAGCTCGCCGCGAACGGTCACCCCATCGTCGCGCGGCTCCACCGCAGTCGAGGCGAACGCGATCGGCTTGCCGCCCAGGACCTTCTCGTCGATCGACGTGTGAATGTCCTTAAGGTCCTTATCCGTGAGAGCCTTGGCGCCGTTGTGCCCCTCGCGGACCCGGAGCGAGCTCGGGTCGGCGTTCAGCTGGACCGACTGGATCGCGCCGTCCGGACCGGCGTCGACCGTTGCGTCCCACTGCTCGACCTCGATGACCAGGTCGTGACCGAGCTTCTGCGCGACGCCCTCGCGGTACGTGTTGACCTTCAGCGTCCCGCTCTGCGGGCCGACCTGCTGCGTTGTCATGCATGCCAGCGTACCGGCCTGCCCGAGCCCCCGGCGCTCGTCTTCGCTGCCCTTTGGTGCGCTCGTGACTCTCCTCATGGCGATCGCCTCAGACGTGGCGGACCCCCGAGGAGCAGGACGTCGGCAGCCAGCGACACCACTCTGACCAGCCATCGCGTACCCCTCGCCGGGGGTATCGCGGCGCTGGGCCCGTGCAAACGGGCGCGCTAACGGGTAAGGACGCAGGGATGGGCTCTTTCGTCCTCTTGTTTCCCGGCCAGGGCAGCCAGGAGCCCGAGATGGCCGCGACGGTCGCCGAGCTGCGTCCGGACCTGGCCGAGCGCGTCACCGCCATCGTGGGTGAGGACCCTTTCGCACGGGTGGCGGATGGCACGCGGTTCGCGCAGCCCGCCATCTTCTGCGCCGCCATCGCCGGGCTCGAGCGCCTCGGGCGCCCCGACGCCGACCTCTACGCGGGCCACTCGCTCGGTGAGATCACCGCGCTCGTGGCGGCCGGCGCCCTGAGCGAGGAGGACGGGCTTCAGATCGTCGCCGAGCGCGGGCGGCTGATGGACCGCGCGGCGGCCGAGACTCCGGGCGGCATGCTGGCAGTGCGCGCCGAGCGCACCGAGGCCGAGGCGCTGGCCGCGCGTCACGACCTCGTGGTCGCCAACGACAACGCCCCGAAGCAGATCGTCCTCTCCGGTCCCGACGCCGGGATCGAGGCGGCCGAGGCCGAGGCCGAGGCGAGCGAATCGGGTCTGCGGGTCAAGCGGCTGCCGGTCGCCGGCGCCTTCCACTCTCCACTGCTCGAGCACGTCGTGGAGCCCTTCCTGGCGGCGATGGGGGAGATCGAGGTGCGACAGCCGCGCGCTCCCGTGTACTCGTGCGTCACGGCCGCCCCCTTCGACGACGACCCCCGCGACTGCCTGGCGAAGGCGCTCGTGTCGCCCGTACGCTGGGTCGAGGTCCTGCACGCCGTTCACGCCGCCGGCGGGCGCAGCTTCGTGGAGACCGGGCCCGGGAAGGTCCTGTCCGGCCTCGTGAAGCACAGCCTCGACGACGTCGAAGTTACCGCGCCGGAGCCGGCCGAGGCTTCCGGTTCCTAGCGGCAGCTAAGGCCCGGCCGCACGCTCACCTGAGCCCGGGCGCTCAGGCCGGGGCGCCCAGGCGCTGGTGCTTGCGCACGCGCGCCGTCTTCTGGCGCTCGCCACCTTCCAGCACGAGCTTGCGCAGCCGCAGCGCGTCGGGCGTGACCTCGACAGCCTCGTCCTCGCGGATGAACTCGAGCGCCTGGTCGAGCGAGAGCTGGCGGTGGGGGACGAGGCGCACGAGCTCGTCGGCCGAGGCGGCGCGGACGTTGGTCTGCTTCTTCTCCTTGACCGGATTCACGTCCATGTCCTCGACGCGGGCGTTCTCGCCCACCACCATGCCCTCGTAGACCTCCTCGCCGGGGCCCACGAAGAGCTGACCGCGCTCCTGGAGCTTGAACAGGGCGAAGGCCGCGGTGGCGCCGCGGCGATCGGCCACGAGCGAGCCGGTGGGCCGGATGCGGATCTCCCCGTGCCACGGCTCGTAGGCCTCGAAGATCGAGTGCAGCAGACCGGTCCCGCGCGTCTCGGTGAGGAACTCGGTGCGAAAGCCGATCAGCCCCCGGGCGGGCACGAGGAAGTCGAGCCGCACCCAGCCGGTGCCGTGGTTGACCATGTTCTCGAGGCGCCCGCGACGCTCGGCGAGCAGGCGGGTGACCACCCCGAGGTAGTCCTCGGGCACGTCGACGGCCAGGCGCTCCACGGGCTCGAGCACCCTGCCGTCCTCCACCCGCGTCACCACCCGCGGCTTGCCGACGGTGAGCTCGAAGCCCTCGCGGCGCATGGTCTCGACGAGCACTGCGAGTTGAAGCTCGCCGCGGCCCTGGACCTCCCAGGTGTCGGCGCGCTCGGTCTCGCGCAGTCGCACCGAGACGTTGCCCACGAGCTCGGCGCGCAGGCGCGCCTCGATCACCCGCGCCTGAAGCTTCTTCCCCGACTGACCGGCGAGCGGCGAGGTGCTCACGCCGATGGTCATGCCGAGCGCGGGCTCGTCCACGTGCAGCACCGGCAACGCGCGCGGGTGCTCGGGGTCGGCGATCGTCTCCCCGATCGTCACCTCGGGCAGGCCCGCGAGGGCGATCACCTCTCCGGGCCCGGCCTCCTCGGCGGGCACGCGCGCGAGTCCCTCGGTCACGAAGAGGTCGCCGACGCGTACGGACTCGATCCGCCCGTCGGTGCGACACCACGCGGCGCGGGCGCCGCGGCGCAAGGTCCCCTGGTGCACCCGGCAGAGCGCGAGGCGGCCGAGGTAGGGCGAGGCGTCGAGGTTGGTTACCAGGGCCTGCAGGCCGTGGCCCTCCTCGTAGCTCGGGGCGGGGATGTGCTCGGTCAGCAGGCGGAAGAGCGGGCGCAGATCGTCCCCCTCGACGCCCTCCTCGGTCGAGGCCCAGCCCGCCTTGGCGTTCGTGTAGACGATCGGGAAGTCGATCTGGCTCTCGTCGGCGTCGAGGTCGAGGAAGAGCTCGTAGGTCGCGTCGACGACCTCGGCGATGCGAGCGTCGGGGCGGTCGACCTTGTTGACCACGAGGATCACGGGCAGGCGCTGCTCGAGCGCCTTGCGCAGGACGAAGCGGGTCTGGGGCAGCGGGCCCTCGCTGGCGTCCACGAGCAGGAGCACGCCGTCGACCATGAACAGCCCACGCTCGACCTCACCGCCGAAGTCGGCGTGTCCGGGCGTGTCGACGATGTTGATCTTGGTGTCGCCGTAGCGCACGGCCGCGTTCTTGGCCAGAATCGTGATGCCCCGCTCGCGCTCCTGGTCCATCGAGTCCAGCACGCGGTCGGTCATCTCCTCGTGGGCCGAGAAGATGTTGGACTGGCGCAGCATCGCGTCGACGAGCGTGGTCTTGCCGTGGTCGACGTGGGCGATGATCGCCACGTTGCGGATGTCGTCGCGGGTGGGCACGACCGCTGAGCCTAGAGCCGCGTCTCGGGCATCATCGACCGGCATGGATGACCCGATGCCCATCGCGCCAGGGGTGAGCGTGCCCCTGGCCGAGATCGAGCTGCGCGCGAGCCGCTCGTCCGGGCCCGGCGGCCAGCACGCCAACGTCACCGCCTCGCGGGTGGAGGCGGTCTTCGACGTGGCCGCCTCGACCGCGCTGGGGGACGCGCACAAGGCCCGGATAGTCGAGCGGCTCGGCCCGCGCCCGCGCGCGGTGGCCCAGGAGGCGCGCGGCCAGGCCCGAAACCGTGAGGTCGCGCTCGAGCGCCTGCGAGAGCGCCTGGCGGACGCGCTGTACGTGGCCCCGACGCGGCGCTCGACCCGGCCGAGTCGGGCCGCGCGTAAGCGGCGGCTCGAGACCAAGCGGCGGACGGGGGCGCGCAAGGCCGAGCGCCGGCGCCCGCCCTCCCAGGACGGGTAGCGCCGACGGAGTCCTCGGACGGGCGCGGATCGCGTGCTGAACTGATCATCATGGCGCTCGGCGGCTCCACCACACGACGGCGGCTGGAGCGGCGCGTGCTACTCGGCCCGAGCTTCCTGCGCCGGGCAGCCGCCAGCAGGGCGTCGGCTCCCGAGGAGCGCTGGATGCTCAGCCAACCCCGCGCCGTGCGCGAGAGCTACGTGTCCGAGGTGCTCGACCAGGTCGGTGACCCCGAGCTGCTGCGTCAGGTATGGATGATGCGCCAGCCGCGGGCCGTGCGCGAGCGGTACGTAGGCGAGATCCTGGAGCCGGCGCTCAGGCGTACGGGGCGTAGCGGTGGTGCAGCATGAGGTCGTTGCCGTCCGGGTCCGCGAAGAAGGCCATGTGACAGACGCCCGTGTCCAACGTCTCGCCGAAGAACTCGACCCCCTTGGCCTCGAGCTCGGAGCGCGCCGCCGCCACGTCGTCCACGTGCAGGGCGGGGGGCCCGTTCTTCTGCGGAGCGAACTCGATCCCCATCTGCGCCGGCTCCCAGATGCCGAAGCACGTGTTGCCGGCCCAGGCCTCGAAGCGGCCGTGCTCGTCGGGCCGTAGCCCGAGGGTGTCGATGTAGAAGCTGCGGGAGCGCTCGGAGTCCTGCGAGGGAACGGCGATGAAGTCGAGTCCGTTGATCATGAGCCGCAATCCTACGCCGACCCGGCGCAGCGCGCCCGCCGGCCTGCGCTCACTCGAGCTCGAGCGCCAGCTTCCCCTGCACGCGTCCGGTCTCGAGTCGCTCGAGCGCCTGGGCGGCCTCGGCGAGCGGGTAGCTCGCCTCGAGCTCGACGCGGATCTCCCCGCCGTCGATCAGGCGCGAGAGCTCGGCGAGCTGGCTGCCGCTCGGTCGCACGAACACGTAGGCCGGCTTGATCTCACGCTGGCGGAAGTGGTCGTCGACCGGGGGCTCGGCGAGGGAGACGATGCGCCCACCGTCGGCGAGAGCGTCGACGCTGCGCCGCAGGGTGTCGCCGCCGAACAGGTCGAAGACGACGTGGATGCCGTCGGGGTGGGAGTCGCGGACCGCCTCGACGAAGTCGACCTCGGTGTAGTCGATCTGCTCGCTCGCCCCGAGGTCGCGGAGAAAGTCGTGCTTGGCGCTCGACGCCGTGCCGATCACCTGGGCGCCCCGCGCGCGGGCGATCTGCACCGCAAAGGCGCCGACCCCTCCGGCCGCGCCGTGAACCAGCACCGTCTCGCCCGCGCGCACGGCGGTCGCCTCGACCAGCGCCTGCCACGCGGTCAGCGCGGCGAGCGGGACGGCGCTCGCGCGGACGAAGTCGATCGACTCGGGCTTGGGCGCCGCGAAGTCCTCGGGCACGACCACGTACTCCCCGTAGGTGCCCTCGCCCACGAAGTGCTTTCGACAGTAGGCGAAGACCTCGTCGCCGGGCGCGAACCGCACTACCGCCGGGCCCACAGCCTCGACGACTCCGGCCGCGTCCCAGCCGAGCACAAGCGGGAAGACGTGCGGGAAGGCGGCGTCGAGCGATCCTTCGCGGATTTTGTGATCGACGGGGTTGAGGCCGGCGCCACGGATGCGGATGAGCACCCCGTCGGGACCGAGCTTGGGGTCGGCGACGTCCTTGAGCTCGAGGCGATCGTTGCCGCCGAACTCGTCTATGGCGATGGCGCGCACGGTGAGACGGACCCTAGCGAGCGCGAGCCGCCGCCCAGCGCTCGTTAGTCTGCCGCGCCCCATGAAGGTCGCCTACGTCTTCTCGACCTCCGGCCACACCGCGAGCTACAAGCTCGGGCAGATGATCCTGCCCCAGCTCGAGGACGGCTCGCACGGGGTGGAGGTCGTGGGAATGTTCTTCTTCGACGACAACACGTACCTGCTGCGCGCCGGCGACCCGCACGGTGAGCGCCTCGCCAGGGTCGCGCAGGAGCAGGGGATGCTCCTCATGCTCTGCGACCAGTGCGCGATCGCGCGCGGGCTCGCCAAGGGCGGGCCGAGGGCGGCGACGCCGGTCGGCACCGTGGACGGCGTCAAGGTCGGGTGCTTTCCCGATCTCTACGGGGCGCTCGCGGGCAACCCGCCCGACCACGTCATCACGCTCTAACCGAGGCGGGAGGCGGCCGCCCGCCGCGGTCCGCGCTCAGACCGAGCCCAGCTGCCGGGTCACGGTCACGGATGGACTTCAACCGCGCCCGCCCAGGGTCAAGCTACAGGGGCTGTCTCAGAACCGCTTGGGGAGATCTGCACCATGACGGCGCTGGCCGTGTGGCTCGGCTGAACCGGGCGAGCCTCACGGATCGAGCGCCCCGACGATGTTCGAGAAGTCATCGGTCCACACCCGCTCCCCGGGGGACCGCCGACAAGGGCGCCAACGCGGGTCGGCGGCCAGTCGCGCGAGCGCGGTCGGGCGCTCGGCCATCACCGCCCAGTGCGACGGGATCTTGCCCGGGACGCGAACGGGCGCGCGTCGCTGCTCTTCGCGAGTGAGGCAGCTGAGTCCCGCGTCGGAGGCGAGCGCGGCGACCACCGGCTCGAGGTCGAGGTAGCGGTTCGAGATGTGCATGGCCAGCACTCCGTCCTCGGTCAGCTTCGAGCGGTAGAGGGCCAGCGCCTCGCGCGTGAGCAGGTGCGCGGGGAC
>JACCTJ010000298.1 GCA_013812485.1 Thermoleophilaceae bacterium | reverse complement strand
TCCGTCGAGGTCAAGGGCGAGACCGTCGACGACCCCGCGCCGTACAAAAGCGAGAAGTCGGTCTTCGACGAGGCCGACGAGATCGGCATGGACAAGACCGGCAAACACGACGACGACGAGAGCGACGACGACTCGGAGAGCAGTGAGTCCGCGAGCGACCAGTCCTCGGGGGAGGAGTCGCCTGACACCGAGTCCTCGGGAGAGTCGGCAGAAGCGTCCTCGAGCGGGGATTCGTCCGGCGAAGGGTCGTCGAGCGAAGACTCGGCCGCCGGGGACGGAGCCCAGGCCGAGAGCTCCGACGAGGGGACCGCGCAGGACGGCGGCCACGAGGAATCCGACGGCTCCGGCGATCAGCAGTCGGAGAGCGAGACCGCCGGCACCAGCTGAGGCCGGCCGGCTCGGGACCGGTCAGAGCCGGTCCGTTCGGCGAGCGCGAGCGCTAGCTCGCGAGCGAAAAGCAATCTGAGGTAGGACGCAGAGGGAGCGACGCGTGCGCAAGCACGCAAGCGACCGAGGACACCCCTCAGCGCAGCGTTGCAGCCGCGAGCTAGCGCTCGCTGGCGAGGGGCTGCGCCATCGACGGCGTCTCCGGTGCCTCGCGGTACGGCTGCTCGTCCTCGACGCCGGCCTCGTGATAGACGGACTCGGCGTTGACCGCCCAGATGTCGTGCTGGGTCCCGTCGAGCAGGTTCTCGACGGCCCGCATGGCGGTCAGCATCGAGTGGTCCGAGTTGTTGTAGCGGTGCAGGCCGTTGCGCCCGACCTGCTGGAGGTTGGCCAGCGGATCGAGCCAGGAGCGGATGGTCGCGACGCGCTCGGCGTAGTCGGTGTCGTACATCGGGTAGGCCTTGGGCACGCGCACCGCGAAGCCGAAGTCAACCTTGTCCGCGCGGGCCAGACCGAGCTGCTCGAGCTCGCGGCCGCCGAGGCGGACGAGCTCGTCGTCGGCGGTGTTCCACAACTCGTCGCCTTCGAAGCAGAAGTACTCCATCCCCACGCACGCCTTGTTGGGGTCGGGCACCATCCAGGGGCTCCACGAGCGGAAGTTCTGGATCCGGCCGACCTGCACGCCCGGCTCGTGGATGTAGATCCAGTTGTCGGGGAACAGGTCCTCGCCGTCGAGGACGAGGGAGATGGTCAGGAAGTCCCGGTAGCGGATGCCCTGAGCGGCCTCGCGCACCGTCTCGGGCGCGGCCGGGTCGACCAGGCCCACCAGGTTGCGTAACGGCAGCGAGGAGATGATCGCGGGAGACTCGTGGCGCTCGCCGCCGGCCAGGACCGAGACCGCGCGGCCGTCGCGGACCTCGATCTCGGTGATCGGGGTGCTCATCCGGATCTCTCCGCCGAGCCGGCGGATGTCGTCGGCCATCGTCTCCCACATCTGGCCCGGGCCGTAGCGGGGGTAGTTGAACTCCCCGATCAGGCTCGTGTGCTCGTCATCCTTGTTGCCGAAGAAGGCCGCCTTGGCCGCCGAGAAGAAGTTCAGGTTCTTGATTCGCTGGGCGGCCCATTCGGCGCGGATCTCCGAAGTGGGGACGCCCCAGACCTTCTCGGTGTAGGACTTGAAGAAGAGGTTGAACAGCCGCTTGCCGAAGCGGTTCGAGACCCACTCCTCGAAGGTCTGCTCGTTGCCCTTGTTGCGCTTCAGGGCCGCGCGGAAGTAGGAGAACATGGCGCGCGTCAGCTCGATCGGACCGAGCTTCTTGATCACGTCGCCGCCGCGCAGCGGGTAGTGGAGGAACTTTCGGTTCCAGTAGATGCGCGACATGCGCGGGCGCTTGAGGAACTCCTCGCGCATGATCTCGTGCCAGAGGGCGTCGACCTCCTTGGCCTTCGTGAAGAAGCGGTGGCCGCCGAGGTCGAAGCGGTAGCCGTCGCGCTCGACGGTCTTGGCGATGCCGCCGAGCTGGTCCTCGGCCTCGAACACGATGACCGGCTTCCCGCGCTGGGCCAGCAGGTAGCCGGCGGTGAGGCCTGCCGGCCCTCCTCCGATGACGATCGTCGGGAGCTCCTGGTCGGGCGGGGCGATGGCCTCGGGCTCGCCGGTATGCGGGATCGTGTCGGTCATTAGCGGGGGATCGAGGGAGGGACGGCGCCGGGGGGCGCGGTGGGCTAGTCGTGGACCTTGGTGTAGAGCGTGGCGCGGACGCCGTTCGTGGCGGCGTCCGGCCCGTCGGGCGCGACTACTCGGCGGACGAAGCGCGGATCCTTGCGCAGCAGACGCGCATACTGGGTCGACCGCTTACGGACGAGCTCCGTCCAATCCGCCTTCCAATTGGAGCTGTTCTCGGTCACTGGTCGCACGAGCAGGATGTCCTTGCCCGTGTCCAAGTTATCAAGCGCCGGGCCGAGCGTTTCCGAGGCCCGTGCCTCGCGCAGGCGGTCGAGGACGTCGCGCCAGTCCATGTAGCGGGCATCCGCGACGGGGCCGAGGCTGGTGACGTAGGTGAGCCCCCGCGGCAGGTAGTAGTCGAGGACCGTGAGACGCTCCGGGTGGGTCGAGACCACGACGTCGCCGCGCCCGAGGTAGCTCTCGACCGCGGAGACGACGTTCTTCTCGGTAGTGCTCGGGTCGGGCTGGACTCCCTTGGGTAGCCACAGCAGGGCGACGAGTGCGAGCGCGGCCACGCCGAGGCGCCCGGCCCGCGCGAGACCGACGCCGGCCAGCAGCACGAGCGGGCCGACGATCACCGCCATGTAGCGCAAGGCCCACGCCGGCGAGAACTGCGAGGCGCTCCAGGCGATAAGCAGCGTGCCGAGCCCGAGGCCGGCGAGGGTGAGCAGCTCGAGCCGCTCGGTGTCGCGGCGACGGCGGATGATGTGCGAGAGGCCGGTGCCGGCCACGAGCAGGAGGCCGATGGTCGGTCCGAGCCCGCCGAGGACCGAGCTGAGCGCCTCGCTCAGGTCGGACAGGCTCGGCACGTTCGACCACGGCGCCGCCGTGTTGCGAGCCTGGAAGGCCAGCGTCGGCACCCACGGCAGCCACACGAGAAGCGCGCCCCCGAAGGCCAGGGCCCCGTCGAGGAGGACCGCCTTGCGCCGGTCGCGCCGGCGTCGGGCGATGGCCAGACACGTGAGCCCCGCTGCCGCGAGGAAGAAGACCGTCCAGTTGTGCGTGTAGAGCATGAGCGCCACGGTCACGGCGAAGAGCACCGCGTAGCGGCGGTGGTCCAGGACGAAGGCATGCACAAAGGCGGCGCCGGCCACGAGCGCGAGTAGCACCAGCAGCGAGTACATGCGGGCCTCGTGCGAGTAGGCGGTCAGGAAGGGGTTGAGTGCGAACAGCCCGGCCACGAACCAGCCGGCGCGCGGCCCGAAGAGGCTCCAGCCCGCCCACAGCCCGACCGGGATGGCGGCGAGCGCGAAGATCAGCGAGAGGATCTGCGTTGCCGCCTCGGAAGTGCCGAAGACGGCCATCCATCCGTGCAGCATGAGGTAGTAGAGCGGCGGCGAGCCGTCGAGGCGCAGCGTCCCGGGGATGTCGGCGAACGGGAACGAGGAGATTCCGACCGACAGGCCCTCGTCGATCCAGAACGCACCGCCGATGCCACGCGCGCGAAGAGCGAGCGAGACCAAGATCAGGGCGACCACGAGCGCCGCGCTCGCGAGCGGAGTCACGGGCAGGCGAGCGTCGGCCACCCGAGAGCGGGCGAGGGCGAGGGGGGCCATGCGCGCGCGAACGATAGACACTGTCGAGGTCACCGCCCGGCACTCACGGACAGCTGGCGGACACCGTCCACCCGCCTACCCGCGCGGTCGGCCGCAAACCGCCCGCGGTGGGCGGGGGAGCCGGTGCGTCGGGAGGCTGGAGCGCCGACGGGCCGCGGAAGAGGACGCCGGGCGCGCGCGGTTCGATCCCGACCTGTCCCGTGGGCAGCCCGAGCTGCCACGCCACCGCCGGAACCTGGAGCGCCGTGGCGTGAGGCCGGCCGCAGGCGAGAACGCGCTCACGCCCCCCGGCGCGCGCGATGGCCTCCGGGAGATCGGCGTCGAGTCGCGCTTCGCTGACGACCTCGCGGGCGTCGCCTTCGAGCTCGGTCGCCGCGGGGATGGAGAGCGCGGCGAGAGCGGCCGTGAGGAAGACGGCGAGGGCCAGGCGCGGAAGCCGGCCGGCCTGCTCGAGAAGGCCGAAGCCCCCCTGCCCGATCCACCCGAGCCCCACCCCGCCGACGACGCAGAAGAGAGCGATCGGGACGGCCAGATAGCGCGAGTTCCCCGCGTATCCGAGCTCGGTCATGAGGGCCACGAGCGCCAGCCACGCCGCGGCGCCGCCCGCGAGCGCGAGCGTGACGCGAGCGAGCCCGGTCCCGCCCGGGAGGGCCGTCGCCCAGGCGCGGGCGCCGCTTCGCCGCGTACCTCCGGCGGGGCCTTCGCCCGCGGCGGTGACCGCACCGAGCGCGCCCATGACGACCGCCGCGAGCGCCCCGAGCTTGATCGGCCACGGCACGAACCCCTGCGCGCGGTCGAGAACCGCGAACGCCGGGCGATCGGCGAAGGCCGGGCTGAACAGCGTGGGATCCTGCGCCCGGCTCGCGGCGCGGAGGGGGTCGCCGGCGCCCCACAGCTCGGGTCCGAGCCAGAGCACGGGCAGCAGGCCCATGAGTCCGGTCGCAAGGGGCCGGGCGCGCGGGTCGCGGACGAACACGTAGAGCGCGTAGAGCCCGAGGAAGGGCCAGGTCTCCGGCCGCAGGAGGCCGGCGGCGAACCCTAGGGCGAGTGCCTCTCGGCGCCGGCCGTCGAGGTGGCGTTCGACCGCGAGCAGTACCAGCGCGACCAGCATCCCCTCGGAGTAGCCGATGGCCGAGCCCCGCAGGTAGCCGCCGGAGAGCGCCAGGCCGGCCGCTGCGAGCACGCCCGCCGGCGTGCCACCGAGACGGCGCGCGACCCGAAAGGCGGCCACGAGGCCGAGCAGCGCCCCCGCCCGCGCCACAGCCAGCCACAGCTCCGGCGCCGCGTCGCCGAACAGGGAGAACGGCGTCGTGAACAGCACGGGCAGCGGCTTCCAGGAAGGTCCGAAACGGGTGTCGAGGTCGAGGGCGGCGACCTCGCGGCCCCAGACGATCCACGCCCACGGGTCGTAGCTCGGCGTGGAGGGAAGCAACAGCGAAAGGCCGGCCAGAGCCAGGCAGGCGAAGATGGCGCGGCCGAGCCGCGGCCGCCCGCGGGGGGAGCCGAGTCCGGGCTTCAGGTGTTCGCCCGCCGCTCGGCTCCCGGCGTGTGGACCGGCCAACCCGCGGTCGGAGGGCAAGCGCGTCCGCCCTGTTGCGGAGGCCAGCCGGCGTGCGGTGGCGAGTGGGCGTCGTTCCATGTCCGGCGCAAGTGTGGCGGCTGTCCGGCCTCAGAACGGGACCAAGGCCGCTCCGGACCCCGCTTACGCTGCCGCCCGCGACGATGGCCAGGGCCGAATCCGTACCGCTGTCCGTTGCCGACGTGTCGAGCACGCCGCGTTCGTGCCGACTCCGCCCCGCCCCGAGCCCCCGCCCGAGCGCCGCTGGTGGGGGCGCCACGTCCTCGAGCTCCGCAGCGACTCGTCCCCGGCGAGGAACCCTGGGATGAGGAGCACCGGCGAGCCGATCGGCTACGACGCGCGTCGCTCGGGCATCCGCCTCAACGTCGATTGCTCCGACCGCGCACTCGACCGGCTCGAGGCCAGGCTCGAGCGCATCGACCACGAGACAGGCCGCCCCACCGCGTTGATCGGACACAGCCGCGGTGCCCACTTCGCCAAGGCACTGGCCCACCGCCGGCCCGAGCTCGTCTCCCAGGCGATCTCGCTCGGCGCCGGGCTCGACACCCCCTTCGACATCAGCGTGCCCACGAAGGTTGCGGTGGCCGCCGTCGGCGCCGTGCACCGGCGCACCACCGACCGGGCGACCCGCAACGGCTGCCTGACCGACACTTGTGGCTGCCGCTTCGCGCTCGACTACGCCGCCCCCTTCCCCGAGAGCGTGCCGCTGACCTCGATCTACTCGCGCGACGGCGTGGTCTGGTGGGAGGCGTGCCTCGTCCCCTACGCGCGCTGCGTCGAGATCACCGGCAGCTACGTGGGGGCTGGCCTTCAACCGCAAGGCCTACCGCGCGATCGCCGAGACGCTCGCGAGCACCCGCACCCCAGTGGAAGGCGCCGAGGCGACCGCTCCCGTCCCGACCCGCAACGCTCTGTGGCGTCGGCTACATTGCCACCGGCTCCGCGACCTCCTCGGGCTGGTCGGCGATCAGCGGGCCGTAGCCGGACGGGTCGACGATGCCCTCCTCGAGCCACTGGTAACGGCCGTCGAGGACCCCATGGCTTTGCGCACCATGTGCGGGTAGCCCCCGTGGTCCTCGATGTACCTCGCGGGCCCGCCGAACACCTCGGTGAGCCACTGCGCGACGTGATGCGGGTGCTCCGCGGGCATGTCGGCGAACAGGTCCGCGAGCAGCTCGTCGTCGGGAATGCAGCGATAGAACACCTCGGTCAGACGCTCGAACGCGTCGCCTCCTCCAGCCCACTCATACAGCGTGGGCGGCTCGTTTGCGCGGCTCATCCCGTCTTCTCCTTCGCGTCGGGTGCGGGCATCAGTTCCTACCCCTCCTTGGTGGTCAGCTCCGCGGGCACGAGCTCGAGCCGCGTGACCTGTCCGCCGCGCAGGACGCAGGCCGGCACGCGAGCCCCGATCAGCTCGGCCACCATCAGTCGCTGGAGGTCGCCGACCCCGGTGACGGGCTTGCCGTCGAGCTCGACGATCAGGTCCTCGGGCCGCAGCCCGGCCCGCTCGGCCGGGCTGTCCGGCACGACCTCGACGACCTCGACCCCCGCTTCACGGCCGAAGCGCTGCCGCGCGCCCGGCGGCAGGGGCCGCGGACCGCCGGCGATGCCGAGGTGAGCGCGTCGCACCCGTCCCTCGGTCATGAGCGCAGCGATCACTCGCCGCGTGACCGAATCGACCGGCACGGCGAGGCCGAGCCCGATCCCGGCCACCGCCGTGTTGATCCCGATCACGCGGCCGCTTGCGTCGGCGAGCGCACCGCCCGAGTTGCCGGGGTTCAGCGCGGCATCGGTCTGGATCACGTTGTCGATCACGCGCCCGGCGCGCCCGGCGCGCGCCGGCAGCGAGCGCCCGAGGGCCGAGACAACGCCGGCGGTGACCGAGCCCGCGAAGCCGTGCGGGTTGCCGAGTGCCACGACGAGCTGCCCGACGCGCAGCCCTTCCGCATCGCCGAGCTCCGCCGGGGTCAGGTCGGCCGCGTCGGCACGCAGGATCGCGAGGTCCGACAGAGGATCGCTGCCCACGATCCGAAACGCGATCTCGCGACCGTCGACGAAGGTCGCCCGGCCCCCGCGCCCGGAGCCGGCGACGACGTGGGCGGAGGTGAGGAGAAAGCCGTCGCCCGTGAGCGCCACGCCGCTGCCCGCTCCCGCGGGAACGTGACCCGCGCGCGTGCGCCGGGTCACGCGCAGGCTCGCGACCGACGGTGCGAGCCGCTCGGCCACCCCAGAGACCACACGCGAGTAGGCGTCGAGGGCCTCGTGACCGGGATCCGGCTCGGTCTGCGCGGGTTCGAGCCCGGGTGCGCTCACGCCGGGGTTCCCTCGGGCGCGGAGGGAACGGCGAAGGCCACCTCCAGCTCGAGCTCGTCGGTTCCTCGCACCACGGCAAGCTCGAGGGTCCCTCCCCCTCCGAGGCCGTCCAGCTCACCGAGGAGAGCGCCGACCGAGGAGAGCTCGCGCCCCCCGACGCCCACGAGCAGGTCGCCGCGGGCGAGACCGGCACGCTCGGCCAGGCTCCCGGCCTCGACGCCACGGACCAGCAGCCCGGCGCGCTCGGGGAGTCCGACCGCCCGGCGCATCCTCCGGGCCGCGCGCGGTGGGGCGAGCGCGACACCGAGCCGGGGCGCCGGCGCGGCCTCGCCGCGGACGATCTTCTCGAGCCGCGCGAGCTGCGATCCGCCCGCGGGCACGGCCAGGATCAGGCCGCCCTCGCGACGCAGGAGGTTGAGGCCGACGAGGCGGCCATCACCGTCCACGAGTGGCCCCCCGGAGGACCCTCGGGGCAGCGCGGCAGTGTGCTCGATGGCCCCCTCGACGCGCCGTCCGCGCGGACCACGGAAGCTGCGGCCGGTCGAGGCCACGAAACCCAGCGTCGCGCGCAGGCCCCGTCCCCCCGGGTCGGCGAGGGCGAAGACCGGGGTCCCGAGCCCGAGCGGAAGCGACCCCTCCGGCGCGCACTCCACGGCGAGGGCGTCTCCGGAATCCGCGGCGACCAGCGCGAGCCCGAGATCGGGCTCGGTGGCGATCCGCCGGCCCGTCTCCCGGCGGCCGTCGCCGAAGACCAGGTTCAACTCCTCGGGACCGTCCGGGCGGATCGCCGTGAGGATCCGCCCTTCGGCCACGACGACGCCTGATCCCGGCCCGGCGCCGCGGCCGAGCCCGACCACCGCCGGGCCGACGCGTCCCGCCACCTCCGCGATGGACGCTCCGAGCTCCGTTGCCACCGTCATCCCGACCTCACTCTCGTCATCGAGGCGTACGTTCCTCGCCACCCCGTAGTCATTAGCTACTTGCAAGCTACCAGCTCGGTAGCGCGCGCTGCGTGAGCCCCGGGGATGCAAACGGCGACCTCGCGCCGCCGCGCCCGACCTAAGCTCTCCCCATGGCGCAGACCCCCCCGCCGGCCTCCGCCCTCGCCGACGCGCTCGCGAGCGTGGGCGACCGCTG
>JACCTJ010000280.1 GCA_013812485.1 Thermoleophilaceae bacterium | reverse complement strand
CGGCGCTCAGCGGCGAGCAGGCTCGTGGTGGCGAGCATCCCCGTGATCGCGTCCCAGGCGGGAAGCAGGTGGTTGAACGGCACGGCGAGGTTGCGCGGACCGGTGGCCCAGGGAAACCCGCTGGCCGGGTTGATCGTGTAGTCCACGGCCGAGGACCCGTCGGCGTTGCCGACGAGGTTGACCATGATCAGGTCCCCTCGCCGCTCCGAGAGCTTCTCGTAGTCGAGGAACCCGCGCGCGGGGAAGTTGGTGAGGAAAAGGCCGGCCTCGGGCCCGGGCGCGGTGATCAGCGCCTCGACAAGCTCGCGGCCCTCGTCCGAGCGAAGGTCGACCTGGATCGAGCGCTTGCCCTTGTTGAGACCGGCCCAGAACAAGCTCTGGCCGTCGGCGGTCACCGGCCAGCGCGTGCGGTCGAGGCCGCCGCCGATCGGGTCGAAGCGGATCACGTCGGCCCCGAGCTGCGCCATGGCCATGCCGCCCAGGGGCGCGGCTACGAAGGCCGAGCCTTCGACTATCCGCATGCCCTCGAGTATTCCCTCCATCAGGCGACCAGTGCCACGAATCGCCAGTCCAGAACGGGTTCGGGCCCGCCCTCCTCGTGCACCGCGGTGACGAGCGCGCGCAGCTCCGCCAGGCCACCTTGCTCCAGTGCCCTCGTGCCCTCGACGTGCAGCTCCGTGCGAAGCACGTCGCCCTCGAACACCGGACCGAGGTGGTCGCAGCCCTCCCAGGCGAGGATCGTCGCGATCGCGGGGATCGCGCGTGTGGCATGGGCCGCCGCCACCGAGATCGTGTGGCCCCCGTAGACCAGGCGCCGGCCGCGGCCGCTGCTCGTGGCGTCGGTGTGGGCCATGGCCACGTTCAGCGTAAGGCGGGCGAGCTCCGGCGCGGCGCTCACCGTCTCCCCGGCCTCGATCGCGAACGTGGAGCCCGCCTCCAGATCGCCGTGATGTGGCGCCGGCGCGTTGTCTCGAAGGAGATCGAGACGCCACGTACCCGGCAGCGCGGCTTCGAGTGCAGAGGGGTCCAGGGTCTCGGAGAAGCCCTCGAAGGAGTCGCTGTGGCCGGTCTCGGCCTCGGGGTCGCGCAACGGGATCATGGGGCACCGCCAGAAGTCGAGCACCTCCTCGCGGTCCTGGTTGACCGTCGTGATCCGCAGGGCGACGAGGCCCGTGGCCGGCGCTCCGTCGCGACGCCGGTTCTGCTTGAGCCCGACCACCTCGGTGCGCGTTCGCAGCGTGTCGCCGATGAACACCGGGCGGGCGAGGACCAGCCCGCGGTAGAAGAGGTTGCCGCGAACACGCTGGGTCGGACCGGTGGACTGCCCGATGGCCACGTCGCACACGAGGTTGGGATGCACCAGCGGGAGGTCGCTACCGGTGACCGCCCGGCACAGCGGTGCGTCGAGCGCGAGCGACAACCGATCGCCCGCCACGGCCTGGTGCAACGCGGCGTGCCCCTCGGTCAGCGTCAGTCCGGGGGCGTCGTCGAAGACCTGGCCGGACTCGAAGTCCTCGAACCACGGCCCGCCGACCTGGATGCTCGCCCCTGTCGAGGCGCTCATCGAGCCGCCCCCTCGGCGCTCAGCCCGGCGCGGCTGCGGGCGACCACGTGCTCGGCGAGCTTGCGGCTCGCCTCGTCGATCATCTCGCCGTCGAGCTCGACGGCACCGCGACCCCCCTCGGCCTCGGCTTGCGCCAGGGCAGCGAGGACCGCCTCCGCCCGCTCGAGCTCGTCGTCGCTCGGAGTGAACGCGTCGTTGATCGCCGGCACCTGGCTCGGGTGGATGGCCCACTTGCCGTCGTACCCGAGGCCCCGCACGTGCTCGGCCCACCGTCGCAGGCCCTCCTCGTCGGCGGTCGCCAGGTAGGGCCCGTCGATCGCCTGAAGTCCGGCGGCGCGGGCGGCGACGAGCACGGCCTCCTGGGCGTAGAGCCAGCGCTCGCACGCCTCCTCCGGGTTCGACCGCCCGAGCGAGGCCGCCATGTCGGCGTAGCCGAGGATGAGCGCATCGAGCCGCTGCGACGCGGTGGCGATCTCGCCCACGCGCAGCAGGCCCGCTGCCGTCTCGACGAGCGCCTGGATGCCGATCGCGGCTCCCCGCTCGTCGAGCAGGCGATCGACCTCCTGCACGTCCTCCGCCCGCTCCACCTTCGGCACGACCAGCGAGTCGACCGCCGACCCGGCATGCTCCACGAGCTCGGCGACGTCGTCGCGCCACCACGGGCTGTCGAGGGCGTTCACGCGTACGGCGAGGAGGCCCGGGCCCGGGGGCCCTTCGGCGAGCACGCGGCAAACCAGCTCCCGAGCCTCCGCCTTCGCGCCGGCCGCGACCGCGTCCTCGAGGTCGATCACGATCTCGTCCGCATGGAGGCCGCCCGCCTTGGCGAGCATCTTCTCGGACGACCCAGGGACCGACAGGCACGAACGCCGGGCGCTCATTCAAGTGACCCTATAGCCCAGGGGCGATCCCGGGTCGAGACCTGTCAGGGAGAGGGGACTCAACCGGTGTTCTGCATGCCCGCTGCGATCCCCGTAACCGTGGCGAGCAGCGCTTCCCGGGAACCCTCGTCGCCGGCCCGGACGCGGTGCAGCAGCTCCACCTGGATGTGCGAGAGCGGGTCGATCCAGGGGTTGCGGTGCTCGAGGCGCGCGCGTAGCGTCGGCGCTCCGGCCAGCAGCCGATCCTCCCCGGTGATGGCCAGCACGCTGTCCACGGCGCGGTCGTGCTCCTCGACTATGACCGGCCACAGTCGCTCGGCCAGCTCCGGGTCCGCCAGGTCGCGGTAGCGCTTGGCCACGCCGAGGTCGGACTTGAACAGCACCATCTCGAGCATGTCGCAGACGCTGCGGAAGAAGGACCAATCGCGCCACATGCGCCGGTGAAGGTCGAGGTCGCCCTCGGCGAGCGCGACTCCCGCCCCGTACCAGGAGGGCAGCACGAGGCGGTTCTGCGTCCACGCGAAGACCCAGGGGATGGCGCGGAGGCTCTCGATCTCCCGGGCGTCGCCGCGGTAGGCGGGTCGCGAGCCGATGTTGAGGCCGGCGAGCTCGTTCAGCGGAGTGATCTGGGTGAGGAAGGGCATGAAGTCCTCGTCCTCGTGCACCAGCGCTTGGTAGGCCTCGCGCGAGCGCCGCGCGATGGCCTCCATCTCCACCCGGAAGGCGTCCTCGGCGCGAGCGGGCTGGGACGCGGTACCCAGCATCACTGCCGCCACCGTCTGGTCGAGTGATCGGAGGGCGAGCTGGGGATCGGAATAGCGGGCCGAGATCGTCTCGCCCTGCACGGTGATGCGGATGCGCCCGCGCACGGTGTCCGGCGGCTGGGCCAGGATGGCGGCGTGGGAGAGTCCCCCCCCGCGCGAGGGCGAGCCGCCGCGCCCGTGGAAGAAGCGCAGGGTCACGCCGTGGGCGTCGGCCTGCCGGGCGAGCCCCTCCTGGGCGCCGTAGAGCGCCCACTGGCTTGCGAGAAAGCTCGCGTCCTTGGCCGAGTCGGAGTAGCCGAGCATCACGTCCTGGGCGCCGGAGCGCGCGTCGAGGTGCTCCCGGTTCGCCGCGTTTGCTTTATTTTAATCTATGGTCGCCTCCGATGAGAGCAGGGCCTCCGTCAAGAGCCGCTGGCGTGTCTCCTCGTCCGCGCCCTCGAGC
>JACCTJ010000271.1 GCA_013812485.1 Thermoleophilaceae bacterium | reverse complement strand
GCGCCGATGCTCGGCAAGACCAACATGGACGAGTTCGCGATGGGCTCGTCGAACGAGAACTCCGCCTTCAGGCCGGTGCGCAACCCGTGGGCGACCGAGCGGGTGCCGGGAGGCTCGAGCGGCGGCTCGGCCGCCGCGGTGGCGGCCGGGCTCGCGCCGTGGTCGATCGGCACCGACACCGGCGGCTCGATCCGCCAGCCCGCCGCGCTCTGCGGGCTCGTCGGGCTCAAGCCGACCTACGGCTCGGTCTCGCGCTACGGGATGATCGCCTTCGCCTCTTCGCTCGACCAGTGCGGGCCGATCACCCGCGACACCACGGACGCCGCACTCCTGCTCCGCTACCTGGTGAACGGCGGACGCGATCCTCGCGACTCCACCTCGGTCGACTACCCAAACCCGGTCGATCTCCCGAGCGCCGAGCGCCTCGACGGGCTGCGCTTCGGCGTTGTCCCCGAGCTGGCGGGGGCCGAGGCCATCGAGCCGGGCGTCAAGGAGCTCTTCGACGCGACGCTCGCACGCATCGAGGAGCTCGGCGGGGCGGTCGAGGAGATCTCGCTGCCCCACACCGAGCACGGCCTCTCGGCCTACTACGTGCTCGCGCCCGCCGAGGCCAGCGCGAACCTCTCGCGCTACGACGGCGTGCGCTTCGGCCTGCGCGCCGGCGACGGCGACCTGCTCTCGCTGTACGAGCGCACACGGTCCGAAGGATTCGGCGACGAGGTCAAGCGCCGCATCATGCTCGGCACCTACGCGCTCTCCTCCGGCTACTACGAGGCCTACTACGGCCGGGCCCAGCGTGTGCGGACGAAGATCGCCGAGGACTTCCGCGCGGCCTTCGAGCGCGTCGACCTGGTCGTCACCCCGACCTCGCCCAGCGTGGCCTTTCGCCTCGGCGAGCGCACGCAGGACCCGATGGCGATGTACATGTCGGACTACTGCACCGTGCCGATGTCGCTCGCCGGGGTGCCGGCCATCTCCATTCCGGCCGGGCTCTCCGAGGGCCTGCCGGTGGGCTTCCAGATCACGGGCCCCGCGTTCTCCGAGAACCGCGTCCTCGGCGCGGCCCACGCGCTCGAGGTCGCGATCGGCTTCGACACCTCCCCGCCGCGGCGCGGCGCGGCGCTCGCGCCATGACCACCGTCACGACGACCCCGACCGAGCGGGCCTACGAGCCGGTGATCGGGCTCGAGATCCACCTCCAGCTGAAGACGCGCACGAAGATGTTCTGCGGCTGCGCGCTCTCGTTCGGCGACGAGCCCAACACCCACACCTGCCCGGTCTGCCTCGGGCACCCGGGAACGCTCCCGGTACCCAACGCCGAGGCCATCCACCACGCGCTGATGATCGGCCTGGCGCTCGAGTGCGAGCTGGCCCCGCGCTCGATCTTCCACCGCAAGAACTACTTCTATCCCGACCTGCCCAAGGGCTACCAGATCTCCCAGTTCGACATCCCGCTGTGGGGCCGCGGCCGGCTCGGCGAGGTTCGCGTGCACCGCGTCCACCTCGAGGAGGATGCGGCCAAGCTCGTGCACGCCGGCTCCTCGGGCCGGATCCACGGCGCCGAGGCCTCGGTCGTCGACTTCAACCGCGGCGGCACGCCGCTGGTGGAGATCGTCACCGAGCCCGACCTGACCTCGCCCGCGCAGGCCGGCGAGTGGCTGCGCCTGCTGCGGGCCACGCTCGGCCGTCTCGGCGTCTCCGACGTGAACATGGACGAGGGCTCGCTGCGCTGCGATGCCAACGTGTCGATCCGCCCGGCCGGCAGCGCCGACCTCGGGACGAAGACCGAGCTCAAGAACATGAACTCGTTCCGCTTCCTCGAGCGTGGGGTGGCGGCGGAGATCGCGCGCCAGGAGGAGATCGTGCGCGGAGGGGGGCAGGTCGTCCAGGAGACCCTTCACTACGACCCGACGACCGGCGCGCTCACCCCGCTGCGCTCGAAGGAGGAGGCCCACGACTACCGCTACTTCCCGGAGCCGGACCTCGTGCCGCTCGCGCCCACCGAGGAGATGGTGAGCCGGGCGCGCGACGCTCTGCCCGAGCTCCCGGCCGCGCGGGCCGAGCGCTTCGAGCGCGACCTCGGCCTGACCCCCGAGACCGCCCGCCTGCTGGCCTTTCGGTCCGAGCTCGGCGACTTCTTCGAGGCGGGACTCGCGAACGGCTCCGCCGGCGCGACCGACCCGCGCACGCTCGCGAGCTGGATCACGGTCGAGCTCGTGCCGCGGCTCGGCGACGCCGATCCCGCCGACTCGGCCGTAGAGCCGGGAGCCCTGGCCGAGCTCGTACGCATGGTCTCGGCCCGCGAGGTCTCCGGCTCCGCCGCCAAGGAGGTCCTCGACGCCATGGCCGCCGAGGGGGGCCGGCCCTCGTCGATCGTCGCCGAGCGTGGCCTCGGCCTCGCCGCCGCCGACGAGCTCTCACGCGTAGTCGACCGGGCGATCGAGGAGAACGCCGACGCGGTCGAGAAGATCCGCGCGGGCAAGGACAAGGCGATGGGGGCGATCGTGGGCTCGGTCATGCGCGAGACGAAGGGCCGGGCCGACGGGGGAGAGGTCGGTCGCATGGTGCGCGAGCGGCTCGGACTCGGCTGAGGTCGGAGGAGGCTCTGAGCATGCACCGCAGACGGCAGCGCCCGCCGGGCGGGCCGGGATCGGTCTTGGTCCCCGTCCGCTCGATGGCGGCGGTCCACGTCCGCCGTAGGCGCACCGCCGCGCTGGTCACGGGTGGGGGCCTCGCCGGCCTCGGTGGCCTCATCGTGCTCGTCGGTCTTCTCGCGGCGTTCTCCGGCGACGAGCCCGCCCGCGCTCCCGCCTCCTCGCGGCCGGCTGCCGCTGAGCCGAGGGTGCAGGCGCCTCCCGATCCCCTGACCCCGCGCTCGGTCCGCGCGACCGGCACGCTCGTGGCCGTGCCGGCCGAGGACAGCTCAACGGGTCCGGCCGGCGGGCTCGGCTTCGCGGTCGAGGTCGAGAAGGGCATCGCGATGGATCGCGCCGCCTTCGGGCGCGAGGTGGAGCGCACGCTGCTCGATCGCCGCGGCTGGACGGCCGGCGGCGCCTATTCGCTGCGCCGCGCGGACGCCGAGGAGGCGTCCTTCCGGGTCACCCTGGCGAGCCCCGACACCACCGACCGCCTGTGCGCGCCGCTCGCGACCAACGGGACCTACTCCTGTCACCAGAACGGCCGCGCGGTGCTGAACGCCGAGCGCTGGGCCCGGGGCGCCGAGGCCTACGGACGCGACCTGGCGCGCTATCGCCAGTACATGGTCAACCACGAGGTCGGCCACGCCCTCGGGAAGAGCCACCGCGAGTGCCCGGGCGAGGGCACTCGCGCGCCGGTGATGGTGCAGCAGACCAAGGGCGTCGCACCGTGCGCGCCGAACCCCTGGCCCCTGGAGTCGGAGCGCTAGGGGGCGGGTACCATCGTCCACGACCCGTCTTCTCTGGAGGAGGCTGCGATGCCAAGGCTCATCCGAATGGACCACACCGGCCACTCGACGCTCGCGAAGTGGCGGGCCACCGACGACGCCGACTTCGAGGCCGCGGTCGAGGCCTTCCGCCGGGAGCTCGACGCCGGCTACATCGGGGTCGTGCCCGAGGGCGAGGGTCGCGCGACGCAGGTCACCGAGCTGCCCGCCGAGGCGGATCTAGTGATCATGCGCCGCCCGATCGCCGGGGGCTAGCCCGAGGGTGGCGGCCACCGCCGAGCCCGCCCTCCCCGAGCTCGCCGCGGTCCCGTGGCGCAAGCGCGCGAGCAGGGACTCGCTACGCGCCTGGGGCCGGCTGTGGACGGTCTGGACGACGCTGAGCGTCCTGCCCTTCGCGGCCGCGGCCGTGGGGCTCTTCCTGCTCGAGCCGCTGTCGTTCCCGGTCGGGATCGCCTGCCTCGCGCACGCCTGGATCATCCCCGAGCTCTACGCCTTCCGCGGGGTCGGCGTCGTCCGGCCGAAGGGACCGCGCCACGCGCGCTACGAGCCTGTCGCTCAGGGTCTGCTCGGCGACCTGCTCGGGCACGAGTCCCGCGAGCTCCAGCGCCGTACCGGCCTGGCGCTCGAGCGCGGCCGGCTCGGGGTCTGGCTCGTCGGGGAGGCCGGCGCGCTCCTGCTCCCGCCCGGCGGCCGGCGCGTGAGCTGCTTCTGCGTCGGCACGCGTGAGCGCGAGCTACCGCCATCCGACCGGATCGCCCACCTCGTGCTCGCGTTGCGAACCGACGAGGAGGGCTTCGCCACGGTCGCCAACAAGGCGTTCTCCGGAGCGGCCTGGCGGGTGCGGCGGCGCCTTGCGCCCGGGCAGCGGCCGGCGCTCGCGGCCGGACGCGTGCAGGCGCGACAACAAAGGACCACGGCGCGGCCCTACCTGCGCGCGACGCCGCGCCGTCAGTAACTGAAGACCGTCGCGCCCTCGCCGATGAACTGCCACAGCGCCGTCGCGCCGGACAGTTTCGCGTTACCGACCAGCGCCTGCTGGTCGAGCTTTCGTACGTTGAAGCAGATCGGGCACACGTAGAGCTCGCCCCCGCCGTCGGCGAACTGCTGAAAGAGCCGCGATACAGGCGGCGCGTCGGCAGAGTGGATTCCCTCCGCATGGCCGGCAAGACCGAGCCTGACCGCCTCCTTGGTGACGAACATGACCACCTGCTTCCCGGCTTCGAGCCCCGCGGTGGCGACCAGGAAGGCGACCGTCACCCTCTCCGCGTCCTCGCCCCCGGTGGCCAGGTTGATCACGACCTTTTCGTTCCCTGCCATAGCCCGCTCCCCTCAGAGTCTTGTCGCTGCGACGATACCGGCGCGCTCCCCCGACGGGCTTCGAGCCCGACCGATGCCTCCGCCGTCCGACCGGACGACCCAGGTCACGCTCACCTGATGCCGATCGAGGCGTCGTTTCCGGCCGGGCGGCTCCCGGCGATTCGCGCCAGCATCTCCGCCGGCTCCCGGAGGGGCGCGGTGGTCCGCGAGACAAGCAGGTCGGTGTCGAGGTCGCCGCCCCTGACCGTGGGGGCGAAGGGGCTGTAGAACGCTCCGTCGGCGGTGAGCGTCAGCTCGGGCTCGAGCTGCTCGAACCCGGCCAGGACGCCCAGGTCGTTGCTCACGGCGCGGCCGCGGTTGATGATCGGTCGCACGACGTGATCCTCGTCCGGGATGCCCATGGAGCGGTGCAGCTCGCACAGGCGCTCCATCTCGTGCGGGTCGGCGGCGTCGGGGTCCTCGAGGGTGGTGGCGATACGCACCCCGATCCCCCGCTCGACCAGCTTCGGCACGGCTTCGACCACCTTGCGGAAGTTCTCGGGCCCGCGCATCGCGTCGTTGTCGTCGGGGTCCGGACGGTCGAGGGAGATCTGAACCTGGACGGGCAGATCGGCGAGCGGCTCCATCTCCCTGAGTCGCCGGTCGTTGAACACCGTCGCGTTCGAGAGGACGATCGTGGGCAGCTCCGAGCCGAGCGCCGCGATCAGCTCCGGCATGTATTCGAGCACGAACGGCTCGCCGCCCGTCACGCCGAGGGCGGTGAACCCGAGCTCCCTGCCCTCCCGTGCTCGCTCGACGATCTGTTCCCTACCAAGCTCGCGGCGGGTGACCTCCGGCGCCGACTCGGTCAGGCAGTACGTGCAGCGCAGGTTGCAGTGGTAGTTGGCGTAGAACCAGAGCCGCCCACCGACCTCTCCGCGGGCGATCGCCCCGGCCATGGCCGTCACGCGAGGCCCTCCTCGGCGAGGCGGGCGAGCGTGGCCGCGCTGGTGGGCAGCCCGAGGGCGGAGCAGTAGCGGTTGAGCATGAGCGTGGCAGCGACGACGAGCGTCATCTCGACGAGCTCGGGATCGCCCATGACCTCCCTGGCCCGCGCCGTGATGTCCTCGGGCGCCGCCCCGCGGCCGAGCGCGACTTCGTCGACCCAGGAGATGAGAGCGAGCTCGTCACGGTTGGTGAAGACGGCCTCGACCTCCCTCTCCCCCCGCAGGGCGCACACCTCACCGACGGAGAGGCCGGAGTCGAGGGCGACGGTCGTGTGGGCCTCGACGCAGTAGCGGCACTCCATCAGAGCCGACGTCCGCAGAATGACGATCTCCTTGGCCCGTAGATCGATGGCGGTTGGCCCGAGAATGCGGCCGACGAACGGGAGCGTGGCCTCCAGCACCTCGGGCACATGGGCGAGCGACGCGGTGATCGGGCTCGGAGGGCCTTCGCCCGCGTAGTACGGACGCGCGAGGATCGGTGCCTGCTCGGCGTCGATCAGGGCGACCACGCTCGCGTCGGCTCGGGCGACGGTCTCGGCTCTTACATGCGCCCATGAGTTCGTCATGGTGGAGTCAGAACGGGAAGCCGCGTAGCCGCCGGATGCCGCGGTCGACGAACCGGTGGTCCAGCCCCCAGACGCGGCCGGCGGGGACGAGGAGGAGGATGAGCATAGGCACCCATTCGTGCGGCTGCTCCCACATCCAGGCCCCGCTGGACAGGTAGAGGAGCTGCAGGAAGAGCATCTGGCCGAGTCCGATGAGCGCGGCCCCGCGGGTGGCAAGGCCCACGATGAGCGCGGCGCCCACGCCGAGCTCCACCGCGGTCAGCACCCACTGGAAGAAGCCGTAGTTGGCGAGGAAGACGTCGTTGACCAGCGTCGGCAGCCCGGGGAGCTCGGTCTTGGCGACCTCGGTTTCGAGGATGCCCCTGGCCTCCTCCCGGTCGACGAGCGAGCTGCTGTACGGGCCGATCTCGATGGTGCTGAACGAGAAGAGCTTGGCGAGCCCGTTCGAGAACAGGATCAGTCCTACGAAGATGCGAAGCCCGGCGAGCCCCTTGGCCAGCCACGTCGCGTCGAGGGCGGTCTGAGGGGTGGCCGTCGTGCTCGTCAAGGTCTTCTGCCGCTCACTGTAGGGCCTCTTGGATCGCCGCGACGGTCAGGATCGACCGACTCCACTCTCCAGAGTTCGCGCTTGACCTCATACTTCGCGTCGCACCTTGCTGCGACAATCGTAGGTCCATGGGCGGCGGCATCGAGCTCATCCCGATCGTCTTCTTCCTCGGTCTCTCCGCGGGGATCATCGGGAAGATCAAGGGCAGCTCGTTCCTGCTCTGGTTCCTCATCGGCGCGGTGACGCTCGGGCTGGGCATCTTCGCGGCGCTGCTGTACCGAGTCGAGCGCAACGAGCCGGTGGCCGCGTGCCCGATCTGCGGCAACACGGTGGCGATGAGCACCCAGGTGTGCACGCGCTGCGGCGAGGACCTCGACTGGTCGTTCGAGGAAGACGAGGAGGAGATCGAGCCGAGCGAGGTGCGCTGAGCGGCGTTCAGCGAGACGCCGTCGAGGCCTCGACCAGGACCACTCCGCCGACGATCGCCACGATGCCGGCCCCGGTCACCCAGGTCAGCGGGTCGTCGAAGAGCAGCCGGCCGAGAACGGCGACCAGAGCGACCCCGAGGCCGGCCCAGATCGCGTAGGCGACGCCCACGGTCATCCCGCGCTCGAGGACCTGGGCGAGCAGGAGGAAGGACACGACGTACCCGACCCCCATGAGCACGCTTGGGCCGAGCTTCGAGAAGCCCTCCGAGGCGCGCAGGGCGAGGGTCCCGATGACCTCGGAGAGGATCGCGCCGCCCAGGAGGAGCCAGGTCACGGGCCCAGGCTAACGGCGCGCTGCACCCGCTCGACCTCGGGCCGGTGCTAGAGTTTTCGCTCCTCGCGCGCGGGCGCGCGTCCGGCGCGCAGTCCACCCGCCGTCTCAGAAGGAGCAAGTCACATGCGAGCTGTCGATGCCATCGTCGAGTGCCTCAAGGCCGAGGGCGTCGACACGGTATTCGGCCTCCCGGGGGGTGCCAACCTGCCTACCTACGACGCCCTCTACGACGGCGGCCTGCGCCACGTCCTCTGCCGCCACGAGGCGGGGGCGGGACATGCGGCCGAGGGCTACGCCAAGGCGAGCGGCCGCGTGGGCGTCGCCCTCGCCACGAGCGGCCCCGGGGCCACCAACCTCGTCACCCCGATCGCCGACGCGATGCTCGACTCTGTGCCCACCGTGTTCATCACCGGGCAGGTGCGGTCCGACCTGATCGGCACCGACGGCTTCCAGGAGGCCGACACCACCGGCATCACCCTGCCCGTGGTCAAGCACTCGATCCTCATCCAGGACCCGCGCGACATCCCGAAGGCGATCTCGGAGGCCTTCCACATCGCCAGTACCGGCCGCCCGGGCCCCGTGCTGATCGACGTTCCTCAGGACCTCTCGCGCGCCGATATCGACTACGAGCCGGTCGACTCGGTCAGCCTGCCCGGCTACCAGCCCACGCTCGAGGGCAACGCGAAGCAGATCAAGCTCGCCGCCAAGGCGCTCGCCAACGCGCGCCGGCCGGTCATCTACGCCGGCGGTGGGGTCGTCAACGCCAACGCCTCGAAGGAGCTGACCGAGCTCTGCCTGTCAGACCGCTTCCCCGTCACCTGCACGGTCATGGGCCTGGGGGCCTTCCCGGCGCCGCACGACCAGTGGCTCGGCATGCTCGGCATGCACGGCACGCGCTCGGCCAACTACGCCATGGACGAGGCGGACCTGATCTGCGCCATCGGGGCCCGCTTCGACGACCGCATCACCGGCAAGCTCTCGGAGTTCGCGCCGCGGGCCAAGTTCATCCATATCGACGTCGACCCGGCCGAGATCTCCAAGAACGTCCCGGCCCACATCCCGATCGTCGGCGACGCCAAGCGCATCCTCACGAAGCTCGTGCGCGAGTACCGCGCGCTCGGGGCCGAGCGCTCGCGCCTCGACGGCTGGTGGGAGCGGATCGCCGGCTGGCGCGAGAAGCACCCGCTCGGCTACGAGGACTCGGAGGACTCGGAGATCAAGCCCCAGTACATGATCGAGGCCATGTACGAGGCCACCGGCGGCGAGGCCATCGTCACCTCCGACGTCGGCCAGCACCAGATGTGGTGCGCGCAGTACTACGACTTCCCGGAGCCCCGACGGTGGATCAACTCGGGCGGGCTCGGGACGATGGGCTTCGGCCTACCGTCGGCGATGGGCGCTCAGGTCGCGTGCCCGGACCAGACCGTGGTCTGCCTGGCCGGCGACGGCTCGCTGCAGATGAACATCCAGGAGCTCGCGACGTGTGTCACCGAGAACATCCCGGTCAAGATCTTCCTGATGAACAACTTCTACCTGGGCATGGTCCGCCAGTGGCAGGAGCTCTTCTGGGACCGCCGCTACTCGGGCGTCGACATGGGTCGGGTGCCCGACTGGGTCAAGCTGGCCGAGGCCTACGGGGCGAGCGGCATGCGCGCAACCGACAAGGGTGAGCTCGTCGACGTCATGAAAACGGCTCTGACTACAGACGGGCCCGTTTTGGTGGACGTCCAGGTGACCAAGGAAGAGAACTGCTACCCGATGATCCCGGCAGGGAAAGCGGCCCGGGACATGGTGGGATGAACAGCGCGTCGGGCAGGCTCCGAAAAGCGAGTCAGCCAAGGAAGCAGGGTCGACGCCTTGCTGGGGCAAGGCGAGACCCGATGACGCCGGGTGACGAAGCTTTGCAGGAGTCCTGCCATGGGTGAGGACATCGCACCGGGGGCGGTCCTCGACCTGGACGAGCTCCGGCTTCCCGCCAGCCGCCACACCGGCCGCCGCCACATCCTCTCGATCCTCGTCGAGAACAAGCCCGGCGTGCTCGCGCGGATCGCGGGCCTGTTCTCGCGCCGCGGCTTCAACATCGACACGCTGGCGGTCGGCCCGACCGACGACGGCCGCATCTCGCGGATCACGCTGACCGTCGACGGCGCGCGCCACCCGATCGACCAGGTGACCAAGCAGCTGCACAAGCTGGTCAACGTGCTCAAGATCCGCGACCTCGAGCCGAGCGAGACGGCCGCGCGCGAGCTCGCGCTCTTCAAGCTCGCGGCCGAGGGCGAGGCCCGCGGGCAGATCCTGCAGTTCGCCGAGATCTTCCGCGGCAACGTGATCGACGTCTCGAAGCGCTCGCTGACGGTGGAGGTCACGGGAACGGACGACAAGATCGAGGCGTTCGAGGAGCTCGTGCGGCCCTACGGGTTGATCGAGATGGTCAGGACGGGGGAGATCGCTGTGGCGCGCGGGCGCTCGACGACGTAGTGGCCCGCGCCGGACCTCCCGAGGCGGCGATCGCCCAGGAGGCCGTCGCTCGGCCACGGGGGAGAGATGATGGAGTTCTCCTCGGCCTGAACCGGGCCAGCCGCGCGGCGCTCGAGCGGAGGATCGAGCGGGCCCTACGCCGGGCTCGGCGCGAGCGGCACCCCGTGATCGCCAGCGTCTCCGTCTCGATCGATCCCCGAATCGACCTGTCGGCGGTGGTGCTGCGGGCCCGGCGCCCCGACGACGCCTTCTTCTGCCTCGAGCAGCCGGAGCGGGGCGGCTTCGGGCTCGCCACGCTCGGCTCGGCCGCGGCTATCGAGGCACGCGGTCCCCGCCGCTTCGAGCAGGCGGCTGCGCGCTCCCGCGCTCTCGGTAGCGACGCCGAGCGCGACGACCCTGCGGGCGATCCGGACGCGCCTCCGGGCTCGGGGCCGGTGTTCGTCGGGGGCTTCGCCTTCGCGCCCGACGGCGGGGCCACGCCGGAGTGGTCGTCGCTCGCCCCGGCCCAGCTCGTCCTCCCGGAGCTCGCCCTCGCCCGCTGCCAGAGCCAGGCGCGGGCCACGCTGACCGCCGTGGTCGAGGGCGATGAGGCCCCGCAGGCCATCGTCGAGCGCCTCGAGCGACGGTTGGGGACGCTCTCGCCCGCCGCGGAGATGCCGCTCTTCGATCCCGACCCGGTGGAGAGCCCTCGGATCTCCGGGGCCGCCCCGCCGGAGCACTACGAGGGGGCCGTCGCCCGCGCGGTCGAGCGCATCCGCGCCGGGAAGCTCGAGAAGGTCGTGCTCGCTCGGGAGGTTCGCGTGCACGGGCCGCGCGACCATGATCCCGGCGCGCTCTTCGACGGGCTGCGCACCGCCTTCCCGAGTTGCTACTGCTACCTGGTGGGAACGCCGGAGCTGGCGTTCGTCGGGGCGAGCCCGGAGCTGCTCGTGCGCCGCGAGGGCGCGCGCGTGCAGACCGTGGCCCTCGCCGGGACGACCCGCCGCAGCGCCGACCCGGCGGTCGATCGCCATCTCGGTGAGCAGCTCCTCTCGAGCGCGAAGAATCGCTCGGAGCAGGCGATCGTCACGCGGCGGATCGAGCAGCGGCTCGAGAGCGTGAGCGTGTGGGTGGCGCCGGCGGAGGAGCCCGTGCTTGTGCGCGTCCAGAACGTCCAGCACCTCGCCACGCCGATCCGCGCGCAGCTCGCCAACCCGCGCTCAACGCTCGAGCTCGCCGGCCTCCTACACCCGACGCCGGCCGTCGGTGGCGAGCCCTGGGAGCGGGCCCAGGGGCTGATCCCCGAGCTCGAAGGCCTCGACCGCGGCTGGTACGCGGGCCCCGTCGGCTGGACCGATCTCGAGGAGGACGGTGAGATGTGCGTCGCGCTGCGCTGCGGCCTGCTGCGGGGCCGGGTGGCCCACCTCTACGCCGGCGACGGGATCGTGCGCGATTCCGTCCCGGCCGAGGAACTGGCCGAGACCGAGGTCAAGCTCGGGGCGCTGCTGCCGCTCCTGAGCTGAGCGACGTACCTCGGCGCGCTCAGGGCACGCGGGCTTCGAGCTCGCGGGCGACGCGTTTGAACAGCTCCCGGTGGCGCTCGACGCTGAGGGCCCGATCGGTCCGGACCTCGACCAGCCCCGGCTCGGCGATCGCGGCGCGCAGCTCCTCGGGGGTCGCGCCGAGCACGTGGCGCAGCCCGATGCCGTGGGCGAGCTGGCCGAGATCAATTCCGCTCGGCGTGGCCACGAGCCGCTCGTAGGCCTCCGCGTCGGCGTGCTCGGCCACGGGAAGGAAGTCGAAGATCCCGCCTCCGCCGTTGTTGACGCAGACGATGGTCAGCTCGAGTCCGAGGCGCCTCGCGGCCAGCAGGGCGCCGACGTCGTGGAGGAGGGCGAGCTCTCCGATCAGGAGGTAGGCGTGCCCGTCGCTTGCTGCGGCCGCGCCGAGCGCCGAGGAGACGACCCCGTCGATGCCGTTGGCCCCGCGGTTGGAGAGGAAGTGGATCGGCTTCTTCGTCGAGGGGAAGAAGGTCTCGACGTCGCGGATCGGCATCGAGGAGCTGACCCAGACGAGGGCGTCGTCGGGCAGCGCCTCGGCGAGGGCGGCGTAGACCTTCGGCTCGAAGGGATCGGGCTGGGCAGTCAACGCGGGGGGCACCAGCGCGTCGGCGCCTAGCCACGAGTCGAGCCAGTCGCGGTTGGGCGGCGGCATCCGCTGGAGCGTTGCGCCGACCTCTCGGCAAAGCGCATCCGGATCCGCCACCAGCACCCGTTCGGCCGCTCGCGTCGGCTCGTGCCAGCCGGCGTACGGGTCTACGAGGACCTGCCGCGTCTCGGAGAGCAAGGTGCGCAGGGACTTGGAGGTCGGCGTGTCCCCGATCCGGAGCACAAGCTCGGGTCGATGCGCCGCTGCCCACGCCGGTGCTCGCAGGAGAGCGTCGTAGTGCGCGATGACCTGCGATCGATCGTGATCACCGCAGCGAGCTCCGGACGTCGGTTCGGCGAGCAAGGGCCAACCGAGAAGCCTGGCGACCCAAGCGGCGGACGTCCGGACCTCACCTCCACCCGCTCCGCAGACGATCGCCCCGCGGCCGACCTGGGCGAGCTCCTCCGCGAGATCAGGGGGGTCCACAAGGCTCGGCGGGTACTCGTCGAGCGTCACCCAGGGCTGGCCGTCGGCGCGCCCCTGCCAGGTCTCCGCGTCGAGCTCCTCCTCCACCGGTGCGAGCGGCTCACGCAGCGGCAGGTTGAGGTGGACGACGCCCGGTCGTCCGCCCGCCGCGGTGGCCCACGCGCGGCAGGCCAGGGCGCGGTGGTGCACCGCGCTCTCGCGGCCCGGCTCGAGGTTGCCGACCTCCACGAACCACTTGGCCGCCGACCCGTAGAGCTTGACCTGGTCGATCGACTGGCCGGCGCCGACCTCGCGCAGCTCCGGCGGGCGGTCGGCGGTGAGGACGATAAGCGGCACTCGCGACTCGCGGGCCTCGGCGATCGCCGGCAGGAAGTTGGCCGCGGCGGTGCCGGAGGTGCAGGTGAGGACGACCGGCCGCCCGCTTGTCTTGGCGATCCCCAGCGCGAGAAAGCCGGCCGAGCGCTCGTCGAGCACCGACCAGGTGCGGATCCGGCTCTCGGCGGCCAGGCTCAGCAGGATCGGGGCGTTGCGGGAGCCGGGGCAGGCGACGGCGTGCTCGACCCCGCAGCGGGCCAGCTCGTCGAGCATGGCCTCGATCGGCGCGTAGGTGCGGTTGATCGCTCTCACGCGCCGACGGGGATCATGGCCCGCATGGCTATCGAGGCGGGCGAGGCGGACGTCGTGCTCGTGCCGGGCTTCATGCAAGGGGCGCGGTCGTGGGAGCCGGTGCTCGTGCGCATCGGCCGACGCTACCGCGCCCACGCCCTCGAGCACCGCGCGCACGATCTCGAGGGGCGTTTGGTCGAGATCGAAGCCGCGACACGGCGAGGGGCGACCCTCGTCGGCTACTCGCTGGGCGGTCGGCTCGCGCTCCGCGCGGCGCTGCGAGCCGCCGACGATCCGGGGCGCTTCGGCGCGCTGGTCACGCTCGGAGCGACTCCGGGGATCGAGGACGCCCGGGAGCGGGCGCAGCGACGTGCCGCGGACGAAGAGCTCGCAACCTGGGTGGAGTCGAGTGCGATCGAGGACGTCGTCGCTTACTGGGAACGCATCCCGGCCCTGGCCGGACAGGTGCCCGAGCTCGTCGTCGCCCAACGGGCCGATCGCCTCGGCCACGATCCGGCGCGCCTGGCCAAGCTTCTGCGCAGCGCCGGCCAGGGAGTCCTGAAGCCGGTGTGGGACCGCCTCGAGGCGCTGGAGACGCCGCTCCTCGCCCTCGCAGGCCAGCGAGATCCCCGCTACGCCGCCGCCGCGGAGCGCATGGCCGCTGCCGCGCCGCGCGGCCGCTGCGCGACCATCCCCGACGCTGGCCACGCCGCCCACCTCGAGCGGCCCGACGCCTTCGCCGCCGCCCTACTCGAGTTCCTCGACGAGCACCTCGGCCAGCGCCGCCTCGTCGACGGCGACGCCTAGGCCCGGTCCCTCGGGAACCGCCAGCAGGCCGACCGTCGGCCGCGGGAGCGCGTCGGCGAGCTCAGCGTCGAAGAGCTCGAGGGTGGCCAGCCCGCAGGCCAGCGAGATGTCCTCGGAGGCGGCCAGCTGGAGGGCGGCGGCGATACCCCAGGGCCCGTCGAACGTGCTCGAAAGAAATGGCTCGAGCCCGTGGGCAGCGGCGGCCCGCACGGTCTCGCGCGCGGCGGTGAAGCCCCCGCTGGCGGCGAGCTTGACGTTGACAG
>JACCTJ010000268.1 GCA_013812485.1 Thermoleophilaceae bacterium | reverse complement strand
CTTCCTGTCCGAAAACGCGCATCCCGCTCAGCGCACCGAACGCCGACTCGGGCGCGCGCAGCAACTCCGGTGCTCGGCGCGCAGAGGTCAGGATCGCGAGGCGACCACCCGGGCGCAGGACGGCGTGCATGCGGTCGAGCGCGCTCATCGGATCGGCGAAGAGGTGCAACGCGGCAAAGCAGCAGACGCCGTCGAACACACCGTCGATGAACGGCAGCGCCTCAGCGTCGCCACGCACGTAGGCGACGTTGCGCAGGCCCGAGCGGCGCGTGTCGGAGGCGGCGCGCGCGAGCATCGTCTCGGACACGTCGATCCCGATCACGAGGCCGCCGGGCCCGACGACGCGGCCGAACCCTCGGCTGAAGTTGCCGGTACCGCAGGCGATGTCGAGCACGGTCGCCCCGCCGCCTCGCTCGAGCCGCAGAAGCTCCCGGGCCAGCCGGTGCTCGTCCGCCATGCTCGGGCCGAGCGGGCCCTTGAGCAGGCGGCCGAGCGCGGGGCGCCACCAGCGCTCGTAGATCCTCGGGACGACGCGCGACAGCATCAGGTCCTGCGCCCGTCCTGTCGAGACGACGGCGCGCCCTCCGAGCAGGTCGAGGTATCCGGCCCGGGTCGACCGGCCCGCCGCGCTCTCGCGCCGTCCCGCGGGCACGAGGAGCAGGTCGCCCGCGCGCCCGAGCGACGGGTCCTCGGGCGGACCCGTCGCCGCGGTCGGCGCGCTCACGCCGCGAGCGCGCTCCCCGGCTCGAGGATGATCACCGGGATCTCGCGCTCGGTCCGGTTCTGGTAGGTCTGATAGTCCGAGTACATCGCGACGAGGCGCGGCCATAGGCGGGCCTTCTCGTCGGGCGACGCGGTGCGCGCGGCGACCTCACGGTGACGCGGTCCGACCTGGACCGTGGTCCGCGGGCTGGCCTCGAGGTTGAGCCACCAGGCCGGCGGCGCGTTCGATCCCCCGCGCGATCCGACGATCACGAGGTCCTCGCCGTCGTCGAGGTACAGGAGCGGCGTCGTGCGGGGAGTGCCGCTGCGCCGGCCGATGTGGTCCAGCAGCAGGACGGGGGCACCGGCGAGCTTGCGCCCGATCCTTCCGCCCGTCCGGCGGTAGGCGGCCACATGCAACCACGTGAGCAGATTGAGCGCCCGGACGCCGAGCGAGCCGGGCGAGGGGACGGGAGGGGGCGAGGGCATGGCCGACCCTCACTTATACCTGACGGAGCCCGGCGTTCGACCCCTCTTCCTGAGATAGTTGCCCGCCGTGTACCACCTGCAGGGAACCCACGCCCTTCCGAGCATGTCGGCCGAGCAGCGCCGCCGTGCCCAAAGCTGGGAGATGCCGGCGGTCGTGGTCGCGCTGCTCGTCGTCCCGTACCTGCTGCTCAACTACTTCCAGCTCGGGAGCTTCTGGGGCACGGTCGTCGACGTGCTCTACATCGGCATCTGGGGCTTCTTCGTCGTTGAGGCGCTGGCGATCCTGCGGATCGCTCCCGACAACTGGGAGTGGGCCCGCTCGAACGTGCTCGACATCACGATCCTCGTGCTCACGGCGCCGTTCGAGTTCCTGCCGCCGGGCTTCGAGGTGCTCCAGAACCTGTGGGTGCTGCGCATCCTCGACCTCCTGCCGGTGGTCCACCGGAACCTGTTCCGGATCACGGTCGTGCGCTTCGCCTTCCTCCTGTGGACGCTCGTGGTCTTCGCCGGCGGGCTCGCCTACGCCGAGCTCGAGCGCGGAGCGGAGGAGCCGCCCACCCTGTTCGACGGCTTCTACTGGGTAAACACGACGATCTCGACCGTCGGCTACGGCGACTTCCTGCCCACCTCGTTCGAGACCAAGATCCTGGCCATGGGCCTCCAGGCCATGGGCGTGGTGCTCGGCGCGATCCTCGTGGCCGGCATCCTCCCGCTGTTCGACCGCGAGTTCGCCGAGGGCTTCAGCCGCAAGATCTCCGAGAAGGTCGATCGCCTCACCGGCGAGGTCGACGAGCTCGAGACCGACCTCGCCGACATCGAGTCCGACATCGAGTCGATCGCGCGCGGGGAGAGCTCCCAGGACCGCGTGCTCGGCCAGATCGCGCGCGACCTCGCCGAGGTGCGAGAGCGGGTCGGAGCCGAAGGGCCGCACGCCTCGCCCCCGTCGCGCGACGGGGCCGGCACGGCAGCCCCCGCGGCCGAGCGCAGGGACGGCGCCGGGGGCAACGGCGCGAGCTAGCGGTCCCCCGATCCGTCGACCTCGATCAGGTGAGGGACGAAGCGGCTCAGGTTGTCGGTGATCAGCCCGTCACCCTCGCGCACGCCGAGGCCGGCGGGCTCGCCGTCGACCATCCACACCCCGAGGACAGGATGGTTCGAGCCGTCAAGCGCGGGCGCGGGCGCGAACTGCTGGTAGACGTAGCCCTCAGCGCCGTAGTCGCCGCCGGTCTCGAGGATGACGCCCTCCCCGGGCGCGAAGACCTGGATGTTCTGCCCCTCGCGCGAGAGCAGCGGCTTGCGCACGAACGCGGTCATGTCACGGGCCGAGTCGAAGTAGGTGGGCAGGAGGTTGGGGTGCCCGGGGAAGAGCTCCCACAGGACCGGCAGGAGTCCCTTGTTCGACCACAGCATCTTGTAGATCGGCTCGATCCACAGGGTGGATGTCACGCCGGGACCCATCCAGTCGAGGCAGCGGCGGGCGAACTCCTCCTCGACCATCCACTCCCACGGATAGAGCTTGAAGATCCGCTCGATGTGGCGCTCGTCCGCGTCGACGAAGCCGAGCAGCGGATGCCAGCCGATCTCCTCGACGGCGAGCGCATCGGTCTCGTGCCCGGCCTGCTCCGCTGTGTCCTGGAGGTAGACGGTGTTCATCATGTCCTCCCCGCTGCGCTCGGCTCTCGTGTGCGCGAAGTGGATGAGGCTTCCCGCCGGAAGCTGCCTCCGCCAGGCGTGGAGCAGGCGGTCGTGGATCTCGTTCCACTGGTCCTCCTCCGGGAACCGATCCTCGAGCCAGTTCCACTGCACCACGGCGGACTCGACGAGCGAGGTCGGGGTGTCGGCGTTGAACTCGAGCAGCTTGGGCGGCGAGCGCCCGTCGTAGCGGAGGTCGAAGCGGCCGATCACGCTCGGCGGCTCGGAATGCCACGTCTCGACGATCCGCTCGACCGCGTGCTCGGCGATGCCCATCTCCCGCCACAGGCCGCGCTCGACGATCCGGTCGCCCGCGTCGATGCACATCGCGAAGAGCTCGGCGCTGACCCGCTCGAGCTCGCGGATCTCCTCGGGCGCGAAGGCGTAGTAGGCGCCGTCCTCCCAGTAGGGACGGACCTCCCCGTCGGGATGGAGCGTCTCGCAGTAGACGAGGCCCTGGGCCGAGACGATCGCGCGCCAGTCCGGGCGGGGCTCGATCCGCACCCGGCGCACGTCTAGGGGGTCAGGTCAGCCGCCGGAGCTCTTGCCGGACGAGGA
>JACCTJ010000232.1 GCA_013812485.1 Thermoleophilaceae bacterium | reverse complement strand
AGGCCCTCGCCCTCGAGGGTCTCCGCGGCCTCGAGGGCCTCGTGTACGGTGATGCCACAGGCGACGATGGCCACCTGGTCCTCGTCGGACTGCCGGACCACGTGGCTGCCGCCGATCTCGAAGCGCTCGTCGGCCGAGTAGATCGCGGGCTTCCCGGATCGCAAGGTCCGTAGGTAGTTGATCCCCGGACGGTCGGCCATCTGCCAGACGAGCTGCGCGGTCTGGTTGGGGTCGCACGGGTGGAGGACGGTGCTCCCGTGCACGGCGCGGAACATGGCGAGGTCCTCCAGGCCCATCTGCGACGGCCCGTCCTCGCCGATCGAGACCCCGGCGTGGGAGCCCACCAGGTTCATGTTGGCCTGACTGATGGCGCCCATGCGGACGAAGTCGTAGGCCCGGGTGAGGAAGGCGGCAAAGGTGGAGACGTAGGGCACCCAGCCCCGTATCTGCACGCCCACCGCGGCGGCCACCAGGAGCTGCTCGGCGATGTACATCTCGAAGTAGCGCTCGGGGTGAGCCACGGTGAAGAGCTGGGCGTGGGTGGAGTTGCTGATCTCGGCGTCGAGCGCAACCACGTCACCCCGCGAGCTGCCCAGCGCGACCAGGGCCTCTCCGTACGCCTTGCGTGTGGCCACCTCCTCGCCGAGGTCGTACTGAGGCATCTCGGCTCCGGCCACCTCGAACTGGTGCGGCGCCTGGTCGGTGACGGGCATCGAGGTCTGGACCCTGACGTCGCGGGCGCCCCCGAGCTCCTCGATTGCCGTCTCGGAGTCCTCGAGGGGCTTGCCGTGGACCTCATTGCGGTCCTCGACCGCAGTGACGCCCTTGCCCTTCAGGGTCTTGGCGACGATCAACGTGGGAAGGTTCGGCATGCCCACCGCCTCGGCGTAGGCGTTGTCGATCTCCTCCAGATCGTGGCCGTCGATCGCTATCACGTGCCACCCGAGGGCCTTCGCGGGCCTGACGAAGGCGTCGAGGTCCCACTGGTGCATGGTGAAGCCGCGCTGGCCGAGCCGATTGACGTCGATGATGGCGGTCAGGTTGTCGAGCCCCAGGTGACCGGCGTGCTCGAGCGCCTCCCACATCGACCCCTCGGTCATCTCGCTGTCGCCGCACAGCACCCATGTCCGGTACGGCAGATGGTCCAGCCGCTTCGCGGCCAGGGCCAGGCCGACGCCCACCGGCAGACCTTGGCCCAGCGCACCGGTGGCCACCTTGACCCACGGCAGGTTGGGGGTGGGATGGCCCTCCAGGCGGCTTCCGGTGCTCCGATAGGTGAGCAGCTCCTCGTCGGTGACGAGCCCGAGCGCCTTGTACATGGAGTAGAGGAGGGGAGACGCGTGCCCCTTCGAGAAGATCAGGTGGTCGTTGTTGGGATTGTCGGGCTCGCTGTAGTCGCAGTGCAGGTGGTTAGAGATCAGCACCGTCATCAGGTCGGCGGCCGACAGCGAGGAGGTGGGGTGCCCGGATTGGGCTGCGTCGCTGCATCGGATGGAGTCCACGCGGAGCTGCTGCGCGAGCTCTCGCCATTGCTCGTGGTCATTCATAGGTGAAGCCTCCCTCTGGGTTGCGCGGCTCGCCGCCCCGACCAGCTCATTCTACGGCTCCCGCGAGGAAAGGCGCATCCCGATCGAGCTCATCGGTACGCCGACCGGCCTCAGCGGGCGGCTTGGAGCGATTCCCACCGCCCCCCGGCCGCTTCAGCTCGAGGACGACGTGGCCACCTCGTCATCTTCGGGGCGCGCATCGTCGCCGCCGAGCGCGACGGTCGCCCTGGCCGTGACCAGTTGGTACAGGAGCAGGACCTGCAGGATCGCCAGCGACTGCGAGTGCTGCTCGCCGCCTCCGGTCTCGATCACCCCAAGGTCCTCCGTGCGCAGGTGCTTCGCGAAGCGCATCCTGTCCCATACCGCCTCCTCGATCTCGCGGGCGCGCTCCTCGTCGATGCCACCGGAGATCCACAGGGTGGACTCGCCGTCTCGCTGCTCTACCCGGATGTCGTCCTTGGCGCTCTCGACCAGTGGCGAGAGGTCTGGGTGCGGCAGGCCCTCCATCAGGGTGAGCTCCGCATCGACCACGTCCGAGTCGTCGGTCGGCCGGAAGGTGACGATCAGGTCGGCGTAGCGCCTCTGCGGGCGGATGAACTGCTCGGAGTCCGGCTCCCGCTTGTCGAGGTCCGCGAGCACCTCCTCCTCGGTGTATCCCCGCTTCGAGGAGTCTCGGTCGATCTTCCACTTGCGCCGCAGCTCCTCCGGCGGAGACAGGAAGACCCGCACGTCGTGCGTCTCGCGGAGCTCCTCGGTGTAGTAGCCGAGCAGCCCCTCGACGATCGCGAAGGGCTTCGGCTCCACGTACTCGGGAGCCGTGAAGGTTCCGTCCGAGTGAACGTAGATCGGCTTGAGGATCGGCTTCCCGTTGCGGAGGAGCTCGAGATCCTGCGCCATGATGTCCATGTGGTTGCACTCCGGGTTGAGCGGCGTGATGCCGAGCTCCTTGCGCTGCTCCCGGTCGTACTTGTGGTAGTCGTCCGTGCCGATGTGGGCGACGTTGTCCTCGCCGAGGACGCGCACCAACCCGTCGGTGATGGTCGTCTTGCCGGTCGCGGAGTCGCCGACGACGCCTAGGATGACGGGACGTGGCATGTCTCCTCCTCGCTTTGGTCCTGGGTGTCAGCACGCCCGTCCGAGGCCGCGTCGTCCGGGGTGTCCCCGTTTGGTCTCGTCCCGGCACCGCCGTCCTGCTCGTCGGCGAACACGGAGCTCTTGCGGATGTCGTTGTCCTCGATCGTGAGTAGCTGTTCCCGCGAGGGCGTCTCCTCCGCGTCGAAGAGCCGGCTCGCCTGCCGCATGCGCGCCCGCTCGATGGCGTTGCGGATGCTCCGTCCGTTGGCGAAGCGGGGCTGCTCGACGCGCCGCTCGACGTACTCCCGGAAGGCCTGCTCGGCCGCTTCGCTCACCTCGTAGCCCTGCTGCTCGAGCATCATCTGGGCGATCTGCATCAACTCCTCCACCGTGTAGTCGGGAAAGTCGATGTGGTGCGCCACGCGCGAGCCCATCCCGGGGTTGGCGACGAAGAACTCCGCCATCGGCTCCTTGTAGCCCGCGAACACGACGACGAACTTATCGCGGTCCTGCTCCATGGCCGCGAGCAGGACCTCGATCGCCTCCTGGCCGTAGTCGCGCTCGTTGTCCGGCCGGTGCAGGTAGTAGGCCTCGTCGATGAAGAGCACCCCGCCGTAGGCGGCCTTCACCACGTCCTTGGTCTTCGGGGCGGTGTGGCCGACGTACTGCCCGACGAGCTCGTCGCGGGTCACGGTGACGAGGTGACCGTCCTCGACGTAGCCGAGCCGGTGGAGGATGTCGGCCATCTTGAGCGCCACCGTGGTCTTGCCCGTCCCGGGTCTCCCGGTGAAGCTCATGTGCAGCGTCGGGCGCTGCGAGGAGAGGCCGTTCTCCTCGCGAAGCCTGTCGATCACGAGCAGGGCGGCGATCTCGCGGATCCTCGTCTTCACCGAGTCCAGCCCGACGAACTCGCGATCCATCTCCTCAAGGACGTCGTTGACGGCCGCGCGGGCCGACTCGCTATCGGCCGGCCCGGCGGCGCGCTCCGTCCCGTTCTCTGCCGATCCCCACTTCGACCGCTCCGACGATCGGGCTTCCCGCTCCTTCCTGGACTCGTCGGACTCGTCCATCGGCCGACCGTGCGTGTCGAGTCGGACCGGTCCTAAGCGCGCATCCTGGCTCACGCCTCTTCGCTCGCCTTCTCTTCAGGGTCGCCCCCGTCCTGCGTGCTCGGAGCGTCCCCCTCCGAGATCAGCCTCGAGGCGACGCCGGGAGTGCCCGTGGCGCCGTAGCGCCGGCCCGCCGGATCGTCGCTCGAGTAGGGATGGATCTGGTAGTCGATCACCCGGTCGCGCCTCTGCCGGCGCTCGAGCCGGAATCCGGGCTCC
>JACCTJ010000210.1 GCA_013812485.1 Thermoleophilaceae bacterium | reverse complement strand
CGTGGCGGCACGTTCGGAGGGGGCGTTACCCGCGCCGGAGCCAACGGCCGGCGACCAACCGACGCTGCCGGCGCTCGTAGCGTCGGGCGCTGTCGCCGATGAGCCAGAACATGGGGGGCCAGAGCCCCACGAAGATCGCGCGCCGCTCGGCGTTCCCGCGTTCGTCCTCACCCACGGTCTTCGCCCGAATCCACAGGACGATGCAAAGGCCGATAGAGCCCAGCGAGCTCACGTACAGATAGCGGCTCGGTCGCCCGGGGACGGCTTCGAACGGGTCGGTCATGGCCGCGACAGCTTGACGCATTCTCGCGGGGAGGCGGTGCGATGGCCTCGACCGCGGCGGAGGGAGTAGAACTGACGACGTGCCGCGCGGCGTGACCTTGGCAAAACGGGTGTCGACAGCGGCCCGGTGGCCGGTGGGGATTGCCTTGACCGGTTGGCGCTACATGTGGCGAACGACTCCTGTGCACCGATGGGAGCTCAGCGGCTCCGCGTCCGTCGACGCGGCTCCCGAGCTCCCCGAAGGCGTGGACCTCAGCGAGCTTCAGCGCACCAGCGACGGAGCGGGCCCCTTGGTACACAGGCTCTACCGGGCGCGCATCGTCGGCTCGTCGCTCACGCCCGAGCGACTGCTTCGTCGCATGACTGACGATCTGGACGCGGTCGCGCCCTCGGAGTTCGCCTCGTTTCAGAAGGTCCAGGGCGGGAGGCGGCTGGAGGTCGGCGATGAGTACACAGTTCGAATGCCGGGGCCCTACGACGGTCCGGTGCGCGTCATCGCGGCGGCTCCGACCTCCTTCCGGCTGGCCACGCTCGAGGGCCACCTCGAGGCGGGACAGATCGAGTTCCGCATCGGCTCCGATCACCGCTCGCTCGAGTTCACGATCGAGTCGTGGGCCCGCAGCGGAGACCGGTTCAGCGATCTCCTCTTCACGCGCCTGAGGTTGGCCAAGGAGGTGCAGCTCCACATGTGGACCTCCGTACTCGCGCGGGTGGTCGAGCTCTCCGGCGGCCGCATTGAGGGCGGGATGGTGATCACCACCCGCCGCGTCGATCCCGCCGAGCTCAGCGGCGATACGAGGGAGTCGGAGGACCGCAAGACGGACCGAAAGCTCGCCGCCCTCTCGGCGCTCGAGGTCAACTTCGACATGTCCCGCATCGATGAGTACACGCCGGAGAGCGGGTGGCACGTCGACGACATGGTCGAGGCCCTTCCCCATGAGCCGTCGGGACCGCCGGTCGATGGTGGGAGCTGGAGCGTGTGCCGCGGTCTAATGGTCGAGTATCAGTTGGCCGACCCGACCGTTGTCCGTGCCTTCTATCGCCGCGATGCGCCGCTGGCGGGCCGCGACATGCTTCTGCGCATTCGCTTCCTCGGCCTGCCGATCGGAGTTGGGGTGCGAGTCGGCGAGGTCTACGAGGAGACCCGCGATGTGGACGGGCGTCGGGCGCACGTGTTCGGCTGGAGCTACGCGACGCTGCAGGGTCACTTCGAGCAGGGACGGATGCACTACGAGGTGTGGAAGTGGCTCGATACCGGTGAGGTCGCGTTCCGCCTCCGTTCCTTCTCGCGAGCTGCGGAGGCCGGCGCTCCCCTGCTGGGAGCCGGGTTCCGGCTCCTCGGCCGAACCAACCAGCTGCGCTTCTACCGGCAGACATGCCGGCGCGCGCGGCGGCTCACCGAGGCAGAGCTCGAGGTCGCTCACACGATGACGCGCCGGGGGAGAGCGACCGCGCGCGACCGCTCTCCCGACTCTCAGGCCTTCTGAAGCTCGCGATCGGCGGCTTCGATCACGCCCTGACGGTCCTTGTGCTGGCGCTCGTAGTCGCGGATCTCCCGAACGCGTTTCTCGTCGGCCCCGGCGAGCGCCTGGCTCAGCTCGTCGACGGTGAGCTCGTCGTAACCCGGCCAGGGCTCGTTGCCGCGCAGCGACCGCACCTTGTCGAGCACGCTCTTGCGGTTGGCGTGCTTGCGCTCGTAGGAGTCGACCTTGGCGAGGTCGATCTGTGACAGGTCCTTGAGCCTCGACACGATCTGATTCGCGTTGAGGTCATCGTAGTCGGCGATCGGGATGTCCCCCTCGCCGGCGACCGCGCCCTTCGCCTGGCCTTCGACCTGGGCGACCCCCGGCACCTTGCGAGCCTGGCGAGCGGTCTTCCGCGCGCCGCCCTCAGCGCGCCTTGCGGTCTCCTTGACGGCGGCCCCGCCGGCCCGAGCGGCGTCGGCCGCGCCCGTGGTCGAGGCGTCGTAGCTGGGGTCGTCGTCGAGCTGGGCGCGCACCATCGCGTCCGTCAGCTTGGGAATCTCCTTGCGGAGGTTGGCGAGCATGCGCTCCTCGTCCGCGCGGATGCTCGCGGCGAGCTTGGCCGTCTCCTCGTCGCCGACGCGGGTCGCGAGACGCTCGAGCGCGTCGTAGGTCGCGATCTCCAGGGCCTCGGTCGCGCATTCGTCCTTCGCGTTCTTCAGCAGCTTCTCCTCGCCCCCGGAGCCGCGAACGAGGTCGATCGGACCCTTCGACAGGGCGAGCGCCTGACCTACCAGGCTCTCGACGACGCCGATACCCATCTGGATGACGTTGCGGGAAGCGCCGAGCTCGCCCATGCGGCGCTCGAGGCGCTCGGCGTGGTTCCGGGTCTCGGTCAGATGCTTCTCGAGGCCGGAGCGGTAGGAACCGCGCGGGGTGATGGCGATGTGGGCTTCGAGCGTGCGAGTCAGCGCGTGCTCGGTGGCGTGCGCCTCGTTGAGGTACTGCAGGAGCTTGTCTGTGGCGGGGGAGTTCTCAGTTTGAGTAGTCATGGGTCAGTCATACCCCGGACACAGAACGGCAGTCCCCGACCCCGGCGATACTCCGCGAGATGCTGGGCCTGCTCGCGAGCATCCGGCCCTTCGCGGCGGGCGCTTCGGTCACTCCCACGATCCTGCTCCTCCAGCTCCGGTACTGCGGGGGAGCGCAGGGCTCGCGCGCGACGGGCGCGATCTTCGCCGCGGTGCTGCTCGTGGTCACCGGCCTCGCTCGCGCTGGCCGCGGGGACCGGCGGCGCGGACAGCTCTTCGACCGACGTCGGAATCGTCAAGCTCGGGCTCGCACTCGTCCTCGGGGGCTACGGGCTGTGGTCGCTGCGCCGCCCCGCCGCCCGGCCGGGGGACTCAGGCTCCTCGCGGCCCGAGAGTCGGCTGCACACCTTCGCGGTCGGTGTCGCGATGATGGCCACCAACTTCACCAGCCTGACCCTTTACTTCCCGGCCATCCACGAGATCGTCGGCGCGCACGAGCGCACGCTCCTCCCCGCACTTACCTTCGCCTTCGCGGCCTACCTCGCCGTGCAGGGTCTGGTCAAGCTCGCCTGACCCCCGCCGTCGCGGGCAGCGGCTCACGCGGGGCGTGGGCGGGAGGATCCGAGAGCGCCGCCCGCGGGGTCGGGGGAAAGTGCTCGAGCACCCACGCCGACCCGAGCTCTACCCGGCGGTAGGAGGCTCCCCGGATGGGTCGGTAGTCGCCGGTGCGAGGGTCCATGGGCAGGTTCGCCTCGATCGGGTACCAGGCGTTGTGCTCCCGGATGAGCTCGTTCAGAGTGTCGAAGCGCCAAGTGTGAGCCCGCTCGCGCCAGCACTGTGAGAACATGGCGCGATCGTCGCCGAAAGTCTCGAGGAGGCCTTCGTAGGCGGCCTCGAGCCGTCGCCGCTCCGCCCTGTACTCGACCTCGATCTCGCGCAGGCGCCGCATGTAGCGAGGCGCGGAGTTCGCCCTGAGGTAGGACTCGATCGTCTGCGGCGCCAGCCGGGTCCGCCGGCGCGGCCGCTGGCGCGGTGCGCTCTGAGTGCTCGAGTGCTCGTCGGGCTGCGAGCTCATGGACGGATGCGACGGAAGCATGGGCGACGGAGGTCGGCCGCCGTGGGCGGGACGGCGATCAGGCTAGCCAAGGGCAACCGGGTCGGCGGGGAACACGCGTGATCTCGGCGCGCGCGCACCCGCCGGCGCCCGAGCCGCCCGGGTCAGAAGTACCGCATCGGGTTGACGGGCTTGGTCTCCACCCGCGTCTCGAAGTGCACGTGCGGGCCGGTGGAGTTTCCGGTGTTGCCTGACTTCGCGATCACGGCGCCCTTGCGAACCGACTCACCCTTCCGCGCGCCAAGCCGCGAGTTGTGGCCGTAGCAGGTGCTCAGGCTGCGGGTGTGCTGAATGCAGATGTAGTTGCCGTACCCCCCGCTCGGCCCGCTGACCGCCACCCGGCCGGTGTCGGCGGCGTGCACGTCCGTCCCGATCGGGACGGCGATGTCGACGCCCGCGTGCAGGCGGCCCCCGCGCTGCCCGAAGGGAGAGGTGATCCTTCCACCCCGGACCGGCCAGATCAGCCGGCCGCTGCCCGAGCCGGCCGGGGCCCCGGCGAGTGCCGCCTCGATGCGCGCGTTCTCGCGCTCGAGGGCGGCGAGCTGGCTCTCGATCTCGGCGTCCGTGGCGATCTCCTCGGTCGGCTTCTTGCCGTCGACCTCGACGATCGCGTCGTCGGCCCGGCCGCCCTCGTCGGCTTCGCCACCCTCGCCGCTGAACTCCTCGGTGCCGACGCCGATCACCGGTGCGGCCTTGGCCGAGGCCCTGCTCTCTTTCCGGCGCTCGGACGATCGAGGCGCCGGGAGCGTGTCGAGGCGGATCGCCGGCTCCGGCGTGGGCGGATCGACCTTCGAGGCTGTCCGCTGGGGGCGTACCGGGTCGGCCGAGAGCCAGAGCGCGGCGGCGCCGCCGACGAGCGCGAAAACGACGAACGCCGTGACCAGGGAGACGCGCACGACCCGGCCGGCGGCGATCCCGAGCCGCAGCCTCTCCCTGACTCGTGCTCTGCGCGTTCCTTCAATCACCGGTGCCTCCCTCGAGCAACGCTGGGCGCCCAGCATACGCGAGCCCCGACTCGTGAGCGAGCGTTTGCCTGGACGGCCCGACGAGGCGAGGGTTCGGCTACGGCGCGGCGATGTGAGGCAGGGCGCCGCTCGAGCGCCGCAGGGAGGGTCGCGCGTTTGCTAAGAGCCGTCGCGAGGAGATTGAGCAGATTGAAGTCCAAGAGAGCGTGGATCATCGCCGCCGCGGGGCTCAGGGGCGGCCGTGGTCGTCCTGGCGGTGATCCTCATTGTGGGCGGCTTCTCGCCCGAGACCCCCTACGGCGAGCGGGGCTCGACCGACGAGCGAAGCTCCGGCCCGCCCGGGCGCCCCGCCCGCCGGTTCGGCCAGACGGTCCGGCTGAAGACCTACCTGACCACCCTCGAGGTGCGTCCGCTCGCGTTTCGTGCGGTTCGCCGCGAGCGAGTCCTCGGGCGCCGGGGTCGGCGTCGATCTGGCCATCCGCAACGTGGGCGACGCGGCCTACCGCGACCAGCCGGCCCAGGCCGCCTCGTTTACGCTGCGCAACGGTGAAGCGGAGCGCGTCTACAGCGCCGTCGGGGAGTGCGGCGGTCTCTCCGAGGACACGATCCCGCCCGGCGCGACCCGGCGCTTCTGCCTGCCCTTCGAGGCCACCGGTCGCGCCGAGCTCTTCGTGTACGCGCCGGAGTCGGGCCTTCCCGGCTCCCGTGGCGCGCCCGAGGCGGCCGCCTGGGGCTTCTCGGGCTAGAGACCGGCGACCCGGGGAGCGCGGACCCGTATTCATCGGGCGCCAAGCCCGTGCCGATACTGAGACCATGCCCGGATCGACGCGTTGATGGCCGCCGAGACGCCCCCACCGCGAGCGGGCGCAAGCACGGGCCCATCCCCGATCACCGACGAGGTCGGGTTGAGGGAGGAGGAGGGTCCGTCCCTGCGCGAGGCCGCCCGCAGCCTGTGCACCGGGCGCCACGACCCCGAGCTCGAGGTCGACATGCGCATCGCCTCGTCGATGGGCGGGGTGCTGTGGATCAGCGGCGGCCTGCTGTGTCTCCTGATGCTGGCCCTCGCGCCCCCCGACAAGGCCCTGGGGGCGACCGGCTGGCTCATCGCGGCGATCCTGCTCGTGGCCGCCCTCGCCGTCGGCGTGCAGCGCCTGGGCGGCGCCCAGCCCTCGGAGTCCGGCGCTCTGTTCGCTGGCAGCATCATGGCCATCGTCGGAGTCGCGCTGCTCGAGTGGCTCGCGGGTGGACGCACGTCGCCCTACCACCAGCTCTACGCGCTGCCGGTGATCTACGCCGCCACCGTGCAGACGCGTCCGCGCGCGCTGCTCGTGCTCGGGTTGGTGGCCATCGTCATCTGGGCCCCGCTGCTCTACGCGCCGGCCGGCCAGCTCCCGGCCAACACCGCGGGCCAGCTCCTGCTGCTGGTGGTCCTGGCCATCGCCGGGCGGATCGTCTTCACCCTCCTGCGTGCCCAGCGGGCGGGGCTGCGCCGAGCGCGCGAGCAGGCTCATCAGCTCGCTCGCCGCGACGCCCTCACCGGCCTGGGCAACCGCCTGCGCCTCGAGGAGACGCTCGAGGTCGAGGTGGCCCGGGCACGGCGGCAGAAGAGCCCGCTGAGCCTCATCATCGGAGACCTCGACGGCTTCAAGGCCATCAACGACGCGTCCGGCCACTCGGGCGGAGACGAGTGCCTGCGTCGCGTGGCGGCGGCTATGGGTGAGGCCTCGCGCACCGAGGACCAGTGCTTTCGCTGGGGCGGCGACGAGTTCGTCGTGGTCCTGCCCGAGACGAGCGCACCCGAGGCCGCCGAGGTGCGCCGGCGCGTCTGCACCGCGGCCAGCGAGGTGTGCACCTCACCGGACGGCGGCGTGGTCCGCCTGACCTGCGGGACGGCCGAGCTCGGGCCCGACGGCGACGCGAGGAGCCTGCTGGCTGCGGCCGACGAGGTGCTCCTCCGCTTCAAGCGACCGGCCGAGCGGCTGAGCTCGGCCGGACCGGCCGGCCGACCGAGCGAGAACGGCGACTGAGGCGATGGGCCGAGCTGGAGAGGCCGAAGAGGCCGAGCGCGACGACGAGCCCACGCGGCTCAGGGCCGATCTGGCCGCACAGAGCTCGGTGGCCCGCATCCTGGCCGAGGCGCCGAGCCTCGAGGAGGCGGGCCCGCGACTGCTCGAGGCCATCGGGCACGGCCTCGGCTGGGAGCTCGGCTTCCTCTGGACGGTCGACGACAGCGAGGGCGTCCTGCGTTGCCGGGCCGACTGGGACGACGGCGCGGCCGCCCCGACGTTCGAGCGCCTCAACGCCGGCCGCGCGTTCGCCCTCGGCGAAGGCCTGCCGGGGCGGGTGTGGGCCTCGGCGGCGGCGATCTCGGTTCCCGACGTGCTCACCTACGAGCACTTCCGGCGGACGGAAGCCGCCGCGCGTGACGGCCTACGCGGCGCTTTCGGCTTCCCCGTCCGCGATCGGGGACGGGTCCTCGGGGTCATCGAGTTCTTCAGCCGGGAGGTCCGCGAGCCTGACGACGGCGCTCTCGCCCTCGTCGAGACCTTCGGTCACCAGATCGGCCAGTACCTGTGCCGCAGGCAGGCCGAGGAGGCGGTGCGCGAGAGCGAGGCCCGCAAGACCGGCATTCTCGAGTCGGCCCTCGACGCCATCATCACCATCGACTCGCGCGGCGAGGTGGTCGAGTTCAACGCGGCCGCCGAGCGCATCTTCGGCTACACGCGCGAGGAGGCGGTCGGCCGCGAGATGGCCGAGCTGGTGGTGCCCCCCTCGCTGCGCGAGGGCCACCGCACGGCGCTGGCCCGCGCGGTGGAGGCGGGTGGAGGCGCTCTGCTCGGCCGCCGCCTCGAGCTGACCGGCATGCGCACCGGCGGCGCGGAGTTCCCGGTCGAGCTGACGATCATGCGCCTCGGGCTCGACGAGCCCCCGGCGTTCGTGGGCTACGTGCGCGACACCACCGAGCGCAAGCGGGCGGAAGCCCGCGTCGAGCTCCTGGCCGAGGCCGGTGAGGACCTTACCGCCGCGCTCGACCTCGACTCGGTGATCGGCGCCTTGACCGGCCTATGCGTGCCTCAGCTCGCGGACTGGTGCCTGATCGACATCGTCGGGGAGAGCCGACGGATCGAACGGGTCGCGGTCGCGCACGCCGATCCCGCCCACGCGGCGCTCGCTCGTGAGCTCGAGCTCCGTCCGGGCAGCGAGATCTCGACCCCGGGCGGCCTGGCCGAAGCGATCCGCACGGGCGAGGCCGAGCTCGCGCCCGAGATCCCGGCCGCCCTGCTCGAGGCCGCGGCCGAGGACGCCGAGCACCTCGCCGTCCTGCGCGAGCTCGGGGCGCGCTCGGCGCTGATCGTGCCCCTGCGCGCACGCGGGCGCACGCTCGGGGCGATCTCCCTGCTCGGGGCGGCGTCGGGCCGGCGCTTCGACGAGAGCGACCTCTCCTTCGCCCACGAGATTGCCCGTCGCGCTGCCCTGGCCATCGACAACGCGCGCATTCACGGGGAGCGCAGCCGGATCGCGGCGACCCTTCAGGCCAGCCTGCTGCCGCCGCGTCTGCCGCGGCTCCCGGGGGTGGCGGTCGCCTCGCGCTTTCGCGCCGCCGGTGAGGCCTACCAGGTCGGCGGCGACTTCTTCGACCTGTTCGCGACCGCCCCGGGAGACTGGACGATCGTCATGGGAGACGTCTCGGGCAAGGGCCCGGAGGCGGCCGCGGTGACCGCGCTGGCCCGCTACACGGTGCGCGAGGCCGCCGCCCACGACCCGGTGCCGAGCGCGGTGCTTGCCCGCCTCAACGAGGCGGTCCTCTCCTACCAGGCCGAGGGTGGCGACCGCTTCTGCACCGCCCTGGTCGGTCGCCTGAGGCCGACGGCCTCGGGAGCCCGCCTCACGCTCTCGAGCGGCGGCCATCCCCTGCCGCTGCGCCTCGACGCCGCGGGTCAGGTCGAGCCCGTCGGGGCGCCGGGGATGCTCCTGGGCGTCGCACGAGACCCGGACCTCCACGACGCCGAGCTCGAGCTCGAGGGCGGCGACTCCCTGCTCCTCTACACCGACGGCGTGACCGAGACGCCGACGGCCTGGGGCCTGCTCGGGGAGAGCGGGCTCGCGGCTCTGCTCGAGAGCTCGGGCGGGCTCGACGCCGACGCCCTCGTCGACCGCGTCGACCGCGTGGTGGTGGGGCTCCAGTCCGGCACGCCGCGCGACGACATCGCGATGGTGGCGCTCCAGGTCCAGGGTGCCTCGGACCGCGGCGGCGCGGACGGCGGCGAGCAGCTGGCGGCGGTCTCGGTCGGCCCCGCGGCGCGCCAGGCCGGCTGACGCCACCTTCAGGACGCCGTCGCGGAGGGCCACCCCGCAGGCGCGCGCCACCTTCGTTTATCCTCTCGGCGCCCTCGCCCGCCGCCGCCATGAGCGCTCCCATCGACATCCTCTCCCGCCAGCCGGATAAGGCCTCTCCCGGTGAGCTCGGGACCGGCCGCCGCTCGCGCGCCGTCAGGAGCGCTCTGCTCGGAAGCGTCGCCATCAGCTTTCTCGCCGCCTGCGGCCAGGACGACCTCGCGCGCTGCATCGACCGGAACTCGAGCGAGATCGTCGACGTCAGCTCGTGCGACGCCGAGGCCGAGAACGGCGTCGGTGGTCGCTACCAATGGAACTTCGGCGGCACGAGCGATGACACCAGTCTCGGCACGACGGTCGACGGTGGCGAGAACATCGACCCGGCCGACCAGGCTTCGATCTCCGAGCGCGGGGGCTTCGGCGCGAACGCCCAGCAGAGCGGCACCGGCGTGCGCGAGCTCGCGTCGAGCGGCGAGGAGGATTCCGACAGCAAGAAGAAGTCGAGCTCCTCGTCCGGCAAGAGCTCCGGCGGCTGACCTGACCCCCTAGACGTGCGCCGGGTGCGGATCGAGCCCCGCCCGGACTGGCGCGCGATCGTCTCGGCCCAGGGCCTCGTCTACTGCGAGACGCTCC
>JACCTJ010000175.1 GCA_013812485.1 Thermoleophilaceae bacterium | reverse complement strand
CGCCCGCACTCGAGCGGGCCGCGCGCGAGCTCCTGGCCCTCCAGTCGAGCGACTGGGCGTTTCTCGAGACGCGGGCGCTCGCCGCCGACTACCCGCTCACGCGGGCCCGCGCGCACGCCCGCGAGCTGGTGGCCGCGCTCGCGGCCGCTGTGGCAGACTCCGGCGCCGAGCTCGACCCCGGCCTGCGCAACCTCGCGCCCGAGCTCGACCTCCGCCCGCTCCTGGCTCCCTAGCTCGCTCCTCGCCCATGCGCGTCCTCATCCTCTCCTGGGAGTACCCGCCGCTCATCGAGGGCGGCCTGGCGCGCCACGTGCGCAAGCTCTCGGAGGCGCTCGTGCCGCTCGGGGTCGAGGTCCACGTGCTCACCCGCGGCCACGAGGAGTCGCCGGCCGAGGAGGAGGCCGGCGGCGTGGTCGTCCATCGCGTGCGAGAGCCCGAGCGCCCGCGCGAGCTCGGCGAGTTCGTGACCTGGGTCGAGCACATGAACGCGGACATGCTCGCCGCCGGCGTCGAGCTCGGCGACCGCTTCGACTTCGACGTCGTGCACGGACACGACTGGCTCGTGGCCGGCGCGGGCGATCACCTCGCGCGCCGCTTCCGCGCGCCCTTCGTGACCACCATCCACGCGACCGAGTACGGTCGCCACCAGGGCTGGGTGGACAAGCACCCCCAGTCGCACATCCACGGAGTCGAGCGCTGGATGGCCAACCGCGCCGAGCAGGTGATCACATGCTCGAGCTACATGCGCGAGCACGTGGCCGACATCTATGGCCTCGAGGAGGAGCGCGTCGCCGTCGTGCCGAACGGCATCGACCCCTCTGAGCTCGAGCCGGTCGACGACCTGGCGACGCTGCGGTCCCGGTTCGCCGCGCCGGACGAGCGCCTCGTCCTCCTCGTCGGGCGGCTCGTCTACGAGAAGGGCTTCCAGCTTGCGCTCGAGGCTCTACCCGGGCTGATCGAGCGGGTCGGCAACGTGCGCTTCCTCGTCGCCGGCTCCGGCACGCACGAGGCTGAGCTGCGCAGGCAGGCGCACGAGCTCGGGCTCGATCCGCACGGCACCTTTCTCGGCTGGATCGGCGACGACGTGCTCCACTCGCTCTACCGGATCGCCGACCTGACCGTGGTCCCCTCGATCTACGAGCCCTTTGGCTTGGTCGCCCTCGAGGCCATGGCCTCTGGCTGCCCCTGCCTCGTCGCCGACACCGGCGGCCTGCGCGAGGTCGTCCCCAACGAGGACGTTGGACTGCGCTTTCGCTCGCGGGACCCCGCCTCGCTCGCGGCGATGGCCGAGCGCGTGCTGACGGATGCGACGCTGCGCGGCCGGCTCGTGGCCGAGGCCTCGGAGCACGTGCTGAGCTTCGACTGGGGCGATGTCGCGGGCCGCGTAGCGGGGATCTACGCCGAGGTGGCGCCCGCCCGCGTGCGGGTCATCTAGACGCCTTTCGGCGGTTCACCCACCCACCGGCGATCCGCGCGAGGAAGAGCACCGTCCCCATGAGCTCCTCGGCCGCCATGGTGGCGGGCGCAGGGGACGGCGCCCGCCGGGCTATTCGAAACGCATACGCGCAGGCGCCTCGCGCATGCGGATCACCCGCGCCGGCACACCCCCGACCACCGCGTTGGCCGGCACGTCCTTCGTGACGACGGCGTTCGTTCCGACGATCGCGTTGTCGCCGATCGTGACCCCGCGGAGGATGCACGCCCCGTAGCCGATCCACACGTTGTGTCCTACGCGCACGTCGCGTTTGTAGATCCCCTGGAGGCGGACCGGGCGCTCGACCTCGACGGCGCCGTGGTCGAAGTCGATCAGCATGACGCGGTCAGCGATCACGCACTCCCGCCCGATCGAGACGTGCCGGAAGGCAGAGATCGTGCACTCCTGCCCGAGCACGGTCTTCGCCCCGATCGACACGAGGCCCTCGTGACAGCGGATCTTCGTCCCGTGGCCGATCCACGACCAGCGTCCGAGCTCGACGCGCCCCCCGCGGCCGATCTCGAGCCTCACGCGCGGGCCCACGAAGCACAGCCCGTCGAGCACGAGTCGCCGGCCGGTAGGGGAGAGCCAGCGCCGCCGCGCGAGGCGCACCACGAGGCGTCCGTACTGCGGGGTGAGCATGCGGTGGCGACGCATGAAGCGAAGCAGCGTCAGCGGGCCGCCATGGCGGGGAGGCGGCGCGGCGCGAACCTCGATCGGCACGTCGCTCGGCGGAGGCCCCGGGAGGAGGTCGGTCTCGTGGAGAGCCATGGAGGGAGCGATTTTATGGCCGTCTTTGGCAGACGCGCGGACCCTTCCGGCTCCTGTCGCTTGCGCTCGCGGCCGAAGCGGGCGATGATTGAGGCCCATGGTCCGTTGCTCGCCCTCCCATCTACTCGCCGGAGTGGCCCTCTGCCTCGCGCTCGCGGCCGCCGTAGCACTGGCCCTCCCGGCGCTCGGGCAGGGCGACGCGAACGCGCCCGAGCTGCGTCCCGACCTCGTCCAGCGCGTGCCCAGCGGACTCGTCACCCGCGGGGCCGGGGGCCGATACGAGCTCGGCTTCAATTCGGCCGTCGAGAACCACGGCAGGGGAGCGCTGCGGGTGTACGGCCGCCGGGGCGCGGGCGCAAACGACATGGTCGCCGAGCAGGTGGTCCGTCGCGCCGACGGCTCGCTCCTCCGCGTACCGGCGGTCGGGACGATCCGCTACACCCGCACGAAGGGCCATCACCACTGGCACCTCCTGCGCTTCGACCGCTACGAGCTTCGCCGCGCCTTCGACCACACTCTGGTCCGCCCCGACCGTAAGACCGGCTTCTGCCTCGGCGACCGTTACGACTCGGGCCGAAGCTTTCGCGCCAAGCCGTCGCAGGCGGTCTTCAACACGAACTGCCGCCTGTACGCGCCGGGAGCCTCGTCGGTCGACATGGCCATCTCGGTCGGCTACGGCGACGACTACCGCGCCTACCTCGAGGGCCAGTCGTTCGATGTCAGCGGCCTGCCGGCCGGCCAGTATGAGCTCGTGAACCGGGTCAACGCCGGACGCCGCCTGCGCGAGCGCCACTACTGGAACAACGCGGCGTCGGTCCGGCTCAGGCTGAGCTGGCCGGGCGGCGAGAACGCCCGCCCGAGGGTCCGCGTGCTCGAGCGCTGCTCGGGTCCTCGCTGCGCACCCTGAGAGGCCGGCGGCGCCGGCCCTCCGTCCCTACCATTCCCGGCCCATGACCGCCCCCGGACGAACCGCCGCCGACCTCGCCGAGCGCCTGCTAGCGGGCGACAAGCGCGCGCTGGCCCGGGCCATCTCGCTCGTCGAGGACGACGACCCCGAGGGCTGGGCGCTCGTCCAGGAGGTCTATCCCCGCACCGGCCGCGCGAAGGTCATCGGCTTCACCGGGCCTCCCGGGGTCGGCAAGTCGACGCTCCTGGCCGAGCTCGTGCGCCACGCCCGCGAGCGCGAGCGCCAGGTGGCCGTCCTCTCCATCGACCCGTCCTCGCCCTTCACCCAGGGCGCGCTGCTCGGCGACCGCATCCGCCTCGCCGAGCACTTCCTGGACGCCGGCGTGTTCATCCGCTCGATGGCCAGTCGGGGGTCACTCGGCGGGCTGTCGGAGGCCACGCTCCAGGCGGCTCTGCTCATGGACGCCTCCGGCAAGGACGAGGTCCTGCTCGAGACGGTCGGCGTCGGCCAGGCCGAGGTAAACATCATCGATCACGCCGACACGGTGGTGCTCGTGCTCCAGCCCGGCTCGGGCGACTCGATCCAGGCCCTCAAGGCGGGGGTGATGGAGATCCCCGACGTGATCGCGGTGAACAAGTCCGACCACCCGCTCACCGACACGATGATTCGCGAGATCCGCGGCGTGCTGTCGCTGGGCGACCAGAAGGGCTGGCGCGTGCCGATCGTGAAGACCGAGGCGAGCCGCTCCGAGGGCATCGAGGAGCTCACCGACAAGATCGCCGAGCACCGCGAGTTCATCGAGAAAGAGGGCACGCTCGCCGAGCGGCGCCGCCGCAATCTCATGAACGAGGTGCTCGCCCTCGCCACGGCGCGCCTGCGCCGCAAGCTCGAGGCCTCGGTGCGCAAGGACGAGTCCGTGCAGGAGCTGCTCGACGAGGTGGTCGCCCGGCGCCTCGACCCCGCCAGCGCGGCCGCCAAGCTGCTCGAGCGAGAGCTCTAGGCTGTCGGCATGGGCCTTTTCTCTTACCTGATCATCCTGGCGCTGAGCGGGCTGTTCGTGGGCGCGCTGGCGCGGCTCGCGCTGCCCGGGCGTGACCCAATGGGCATCCTGGCCACGATCGGCGTCGGCCTGACCGGCTCGTTCATCGCCGGGCTCATC
>JACCTJ010000174.1 GCA_013812485.1 Thermoleophilaceae bacterium | reverse complement strand
GCGCGATCACCTCGCGCCCGGCGTAGGTGCCGCAAACGCCGCACACGCGGTGGGGCAGGCGCGGCTCGCCGCACTGCGGGCAGGCGCGCGTCGCGGGCGGGCGCACCCGATGCTGCGAGCGCCGCTTGTTCGTGCGCGCGTGCGACTGCTTCTGCTTTGGGACGGCCATGGCCGCGCCAGTCTAGCGTCGAGCGGTGCGCCGACAAGCGCGGCGAGCGCTACTCGAGCCGGAGCTCGCGCAGCGCCGCCCAGCGCGGATCCGGCTCGGCTTCGTGCCCGTGCTCGGGCGCCGCTTCGTTCAGGTTCTCCCCGCACTGCGGGCACAGCCCCCGGCACTCGTCGCGGCAGACGATCTGTGCCGGCAGGGCGAGCGCGAGCGCGTCGCGCGCCCACGCGTGGAGATCGAGCTCGTCGCCGTCGAGATAGGGGGAGCTGAGGTCCTCTCCCCCGCCCGGCTGGTCGACCTCGCGCCCGTCGACGGCCACCATCCGCTCGGCGGGCTCGAGACAGCGCATGCACGGGCCCTCGAGCGGGACGCGGGAGCGCAGGCGCAGCGAGTAGCCGCCCGTGGTACGGGAGATGTCGAGGCGCGCGGCGACCGGCCCGGCGGGGGCGTAGCGCTGGCCGGCGAGCAGGAGCGGCTCGATCTCCACGTCGAGGTCGAGGCGCCGGCCTTCGCCCGGGGAGAGCAGGAGCCACCCGAGATCGAGTTGCTGCGCGGTCTCGGCCACCGTACGAGGTTAGCCATGGCCCGGGCCGCTCCGCGCTTCGCTCGCCGGTCACATTCGTCCTAGACCGAGCCGTCGGCGGGGCTTAGGGTGGGGCTTCGAAACAGGTTGGCGAACGAAGGGATACGAGATGGCAGGCGAGCTGGCGTTCTTCGAGATCGGAGTCGAGGACACCGAGCGCGGACGGGCGTTCTACGAGGGGCTGTTCGACCGCTGGCGGTTCGAGCCCGGGCCGTCAGGGCAGGGCTTCGTGATCGGAGCCCCGAACGTGCGGGGCGGGATGCACGGTGGCGACAAGGGCGCGAGTCCGTACGTCTTCTTCCGGGTCAACGACCTGGAGGCCGCGCTCACCCGCGTGCGCGAGCTCGGCGGTCAGGTCGAGGAGATGGACGTCGGGGGCGACGCCGACTCGGAGCGGCGGTTCGGTCGCTTCAAGCTGTGTCGCGACGACCAGGGCTCGTCGTTCGGTCTCCACGAGCCGCCGAGCGATCCGGACTGACGCTGATCCGTGCCCAGGCGTTGTTGACGTAGCCCTTCGGGTTCCAGAGGTGGGCGGCGCTCTCGGGCTGGGCGGCGGCCGCGCTGTCCCAGGCGCGGGCGACGATCTCGGTCGTCCCGACGGCGACGTCCACCTCCGCCTCCCACAAGCGCCAGCTCCAAGGACTCTGCTGATCGCGCAGGTCGGCCTGGCGCCAGGTCCGCCCTTCGTCGATCGAGACGTCGACGCGCACGATCCGGCGATCGTCCCCGGCGAGCGCGTAGCCCGAGACCCCCAGCGGCCCCGGAGCGACCGTCGTCCCCTCGCCCGGTGAGAGGATGTCGGCGTTGACCGCGACCGCGCCGAGGGCCACGCCCTCGCCCGGGACGATCGCGTCGGGGTCGGCCTCGGCCGGCAGCAGACGGTAGGTCTCGGCCTGGAAGAAGCTGTCAGAGGGCTCGGCCTGCGCGGTGATCCGCTCGAGCCACTTGACGCTGCGCGCTCCGATGTAGCCGGGGACGACGAGGCGAACCGGGGCTCCGTGCACGGTGGGCAGCGGCTCGCGGTTCATGCTCCAGGCGAGCACCACCTCGCCGGCGGTCGCCTTGTGACGGGGAACCGAGGCGCCGAAGGCCTGCGGTGGGTCGGCCTCCTCGGAGACGTCGGCGCCGGCGAAGGCGACGTGCTCGGCGTTCTCCTGGATTCCCGCCGCGGCGAGCACGTCGGCCAGCCGGGCGCCGGTCCAGACCGCGGTCCCGATGGCGCCAGGCCCCCAGGGAGCCTCGCCCGGGATGTCGCGGACCGCCAGGAAGCCGGCACGGCGATTGCCGGCGCACTGCAGCGTGGCCACGAGCTCGTGGTGGGCGAAGCGCGACCGAAGCTCCTCGAGCGAGAGCTCGAGGACGCGCTCCACGAGCCCGTCGACGCGCAGACGCCAGGACGAAGGATCGAGC
>JACCTJ010000161.1 GCA_013812485.1 Thermoleophilaceae bacterium | reverse complement strand
CCCGCCCCGGTGGGCGCCCGCCGGGCGGGCGCGCGGGCGCCGACGCCTTCGCAGCGGGAGGCCCTGGCGGCGATCGTGCGCGCCCTCGATCTCTCCGCCGGCTCGCCGTCGCCGGGCGAGCGCCGGCTGCTGCTGCACGGGGTGACCGGCAGCGGCAAGACCGAGGTCTACCTGTCCGCGGTCGCCGCGGCGCTCGAGCGCGGCCGCTCGGCGATCGTGCTCGTGCCCGAGATCGCCCTCACCCCGCAGACTCTCGGACGCTTCCGCGAGCGCTTCGGGGACGGGGTCGCGGTGCTCCACTCCCGTCTACGCCCGGGCGAGCGCTACGACGAGTGGATGCGGCTGCGCTCCGGCGAGGCGCGCGTGTGCGTGGGGCCGCGCTCGGCGGTGTTCGCCCCGGTCGGAGACCTCGGGCTGATCGTCATCGACGAGGAGCACGACGGCTCCTACAAGCAGGAGGGCGACCCCCGCTACGACGCCCGCCGCGTGGCCGAGCGCCGGACCGCGCAGTCGGGGGCGGTGCTCGTGGCCGGCACCGCCACGCCTCGTCCCGAGAGCTTCGGCTCGCTGCGCCGGGTGAGCCTGCCCGAGCGGGTGGACGGGCGCGCGCTTCCGCCGGTCGAGCTCCTGAGCACGCTCGGAGCCGGCGGCCGCGGGGGCGGCCTGCACCCGCGCACGGCCGAGGCCCTGGCCGAGGTGCGCCGGCGCGGCGAGAAGGCGATCGTCCTGCTCAACCGGCGCGGCTGGTCGAGCTTCGTGACCTGCCAGTCGTGCGCGCGTGTGTGGGGTTGCCCGAACTGCGACGTCACGCTCGTGCTCCACCGCGCCGTCGCGCGGCTCGAGTGCCATCACTGCGGACATACCGAGTCGATGCCGGAGACCTGCCCGGAATGCGGCTCGGTCTCGGTGGCCCGCCACGGTGCCGGGACCGAGCGGCTCGAGGAGACGCTGCGCGAGCTGCTCGATCCGTGGCCGATCGTCCGCCTCGATGCCGACACCGCCGCCGGTGCGAGCGAGCTCGAGGCGCGGCTCGCGCGCTTCGACGCGGCGCCGGCGGGCCTGCTGCTCGGCACCCAGATGGTGGCCAAGGGCCACGACTTCCCCGAGGTAACCCTCGCCGTCGTCCTGGACGCCGACGCCACGCTGCGCTTCCCCGACTTCCGGGCCGAGGAGCGCACGTTCGCGCTCGTCGCTCAGCTCGCGGGCCGCAGCGGGCGCGGGCCGCGCGGCGGGCGGGTGATCGTGCAAGCCCTCGAGCCCGACTCGCGCGCGCTGCGCCACGCGGCGCGCCACGACGCCGAGGGCTTCGTGCGCGGCGAGCTCGAGCGGCGCCGGCTGCTCGGGTATCCGCCGTTCACTCAGCTCGTGCGGGTGGTCTGCTCTGCGCGCGAGCGCGGCCCGGAGACGCGCGCGGCGGCCGCGGTGGCCGAACGGGTGGCGGCGAGCCTGGGGGAGGGGGGCGCTGCGCTTTCACACGGCGGTTCACCGGACCCGAGCGGCGCGGCCCGTGGGGCGGTGCTCGGCCCGGCTCGCCTCTTCCGGCTCAAGGGCCGCGAGCGCATGCAGGTGCTCGTCAAGGCCGGCGAGCACGCCGCCGCCGTCTCCGCGGTGCGGCGAGCCGTCGAGGCGGTCGCCGCCGACCGGTCGCTGCGCGGAGTCGCCTTTGCGGTCGACGTCGACCCGCACTAGACGACCGATCCGCGGAACCTGACGCGCGTCGAAGAAAAGGTCGAGGTGATCGACGGCTCGGGACGCCCCGCGGGCGGGCCCGGCCTCTAGAATCGCCCCCTCGATGTCCCACGAGCCCGATCTGCGCGAGGAGCGCCTCGACCACGAGTCCCCGCGCGACCCCGCCGTCGAGGCCCGCCGGGCCGCCGCGTTGTCGCTGCTCACCCTCTACGGCGACCCGATCCTGCGCAGTCGCGCCACCGCGGTCGACCGCTTCGACGACACGCTGGGCGACCAGGTCCGGCGCATGGGCGCGATCATGGGCGACGCCCTCGGGGTCGGGCTGGCCGCTCCTCAGCTCGGGCTCTCGCAGCGTCTGCTCGTCTACCGGGTCGGGCCCGACGCCCCGCTCATCGCGTTGCTCAACCCCGAGGTCGAGTGGACGAGCGAGGACGAAGTCGAGACCCTAGACGAGGGCTGCCTGTCGATCCCCGGGGTCGCCGTCGAGGTCGAGCGGCCGGTCCACGTCCGGGTGCGGGCGCAGGACGAGGAGGGCGGGGGGCGACTGATCGAGGCCTCGGGCCTCGAGGCGCGCGTGATTCAGCACGAGGTCGACCACCTCAACGGGGTCCTGATCCTCGATCGCACCACGAAAAGCGAGCGCCGCGACGCGCTTCGGGGTTTGCGCGAGGCCGCTCAGGAGCGCCACGCCGCCTAGATGACTGATTTCACGAGCGCGCGCATCCGGATGACTCGGACGCACGTCGCCGCGGGATCAGCTGTCTAACGGAGCACGAGCGGCCCACGCCGCGACCGCGATGCGCACCGTCTACCTCGGCACCTCGCCGTTCGCGGCGACCGTGCTCGAGCGCCTGGCACGCTCGCAGCACCGCCCGGCACTCGTCATCACCCGTCCCGATCGACCCCGTGGCCGCGGACGGCGCCTCGCGCCGCCGCCGGTCGCCGAGGCCGCGCGGGCGCTCGGGATCGAGCTCGCCCAGCCGGCGGATGTAAACGCCCCCGAGGCGCGCGAGCGGATCGCGGCGGCCGAGCCGGAGGTGGTGGCGATCTGCGCGTTCGGCGCGCTCATCCGCGAGCCGCTGCTGTCCGAGTACGAGATGCTCAACGTGCACCCTTCCCTGCTGCCGCGCTGGCGCGGCGCGGCGCCGATAGAGCGGGCGATCGAGGCCGGCGACGCGGTGACCGGGGTGTCGATCATGCGGCCGGTGGCGGCGATGGACGCCGGGCCGGTCTGCCTCGCGAGCGATGAGCCGATACGCCCCGAAGACGACTTCGGATCCCTGTCCGCGCGCCTCGCCGAGCTGGGCGGAGAGCTGCTCGTGGACGCGCTCGACCGGCGCCCTCCGTGTCGCGAGCAGCCCGAGGACGGCGTGACGATCGCCCCGAAGATCGAGGCCGGCGATCGAATGCTCGACCCTCGCCGTGAGGGCGCGCGTCAGCTCGAGCTCCGGGTGCGCGCGCTCACGCCGCACGTGGGCGCGTCGATCGAGCTGCCGGGGGAGGGGGGTGAGAGCGAAGAGGGTGAGCGCCTCGGCGTGCGGGGGGCCCGAGCCCTCGTGCCGGCCGCCGCTTCGTACGCTCTCGCGCCGGGCGCGCTCACCGCCGACGGCGGACGACTCCTGCTGGGGTGTGCAGACGGGGCCCTCGAGCTGCTCGAGGTTCAGCCGGCCGGGGGACGAGCGATGGCCGGGGCGGACTGGCTGCGCGGCAGCGGCGCGGCGCTCGTGGCCGGCGCGGCCGGCGATCGCACGCGCGGCTGCGAGCCCCTCCCTTGACCGCCGCCCCTTGCGGCCTCGGGCCGCGGGCGCACGGCGCCGCTACGCCCGCCCGGCGCTGCGC